>CAVVGP010000239.1:0-11862 GCA_963747625.1 uncultured Bacteroidales bacterium
GGCGTCGAGCCACAGCCGCACCAGATCGACCGCCCCGTTGGGCTCTTCCCACGACAATTCGCAATACGTCGGACCGCAGCCGGCATGGCAGCACGACAGCCGATAGCGAGGCGAGCGAAGGCCCGCGATCTCGTCGACGCCGCACTTCTCGGCCACTGCGCCGCGCAGTGGCGCGTCGATCTTGCCGTTGCGAATGGTGCGATACCACGTCCGACAGCGATTGCGGTCGGGAACGCGGAAGGCGGGAATGGTCGCCGGCAGGGACGCCACCAGCGTCAGCATCGCATGGATCCGCCCAACTCAGCCACGCCGCCCCGCCCTTGGCGACGTACTGGCCCAACAGCGGCCGGCCGCGATCGGCCTGGCCGCAAAGGTATTCGCCGAAGCTGCGACTGCAGGCCAGCCGCGAGGAGGTCCTGGCCCACCGCTGCCTCCGGTCAACGTAGCGGGGACTGTCCCGGTGTTCGCGGCGGCGAAAATACGACTGTCCCTTTATTCACCGCTTTGCCGCTCGAATAACGAGCGACGTCGGAAACATAGCTGAAGTAATGCTGCCCCACGACTGCCACGGCAGCCGCCAACACGACCGACAGCACGATCGTCGGCCGATGTCCTATATTGGCCGTAGCGTGCCGCTGCCACGATCTCAGGCCGAGCAAAAACGCCTACGAGCATGGGAAAAGATATAAACGGGGCCGCGTAGCATTGTGCTTCTTCGGCCATCCAGGCCCAAACAAGCCCCACCACCGGTCCAATCTGACAGGCACAAACAGAAGGCGCCGAAGAGAATCTGCCGGCCGGGACGTGCGATGGTTCGGGTTGGTCGAGCCACGGTTGCGATTTCCATGCCTTCATCGTAAGGGACCGGGACCATGCCGCAGCGAAAGCCCTCGGCCGCTGCAATAGTGGGCAGTGGGCAGTGGGCAGTGGGCAGTGGGCCGTCGGCAGTGGGCAGTAGGCAGTAGGCAGTCGGCAGTGGGCAGTAGGCAGTCGGCAGTGGGCAGTGGGCAGTCGGCAGTGGATAGTGGATAAGTGGATAGTCTGGGCAGTGGATAGTGGGGAGTGGATAGTGGGCAGTGGATAGTGGGGAGTGGATAGTGGCCAGCGGCTAGTGCCAGACGGAGCTGAAATGACGGGTTTCGTTGGGGCGATAGTTGCACTGTCGCCCCGGGGGTGGCAGTACAACTGCCACCCCAACAACATGTCAATGAACCCGGGCGGGGCACTAGTGGCTAGCCCTCGCCGACTGCCGACTGCCGACTGCCCACTGCCCACTGCCGACTGCCCACTGCCCACTGCCCACTGCCCACTGCCCACTGCCGACTGCCGACTGCCCACTGCCCACTGCCCACTGCCCACTGCCGACTGCCCACTGCCCACTGCCCACTGCCCACTGCCCACTGGCCACCAATCTCCACCAACCCCCCATAAAGGGCTGTTGCGGATTCTGTCAGGATGATGATAATATGGCGGCTGTCTGCCCGCCATAGAGTACACGGCACAAGGTAGCGCGGAATCATGAACGAGGAGAAACGCTGATGTCTCACAGAAGAGGTTTGCGGGAGGACTCGGTCTGGTGGAGTTGTTGGTGGTCATCACCATCATCGGCATTTTGATTGCGTTGCTGCTGCCGGCGGTGCAGGCTGCCCGCGAGGCGGCCCATCGTGCCGCTTGCACCAGCAACCTAAAACAGATCGGCGTGGCCATGCGGTACCAGCACCACACGCAGCGTCTTCCCGCCAGCAACAATCATGGGCACGCCCGGCGCTCTACAAGCAGATTCTTCTTGGCCAGACCCACAAGCCACCAACAAGGCAGATACCTGGAGCGAAGCACTGAACGCGACGAGTGGGGGCTTGAAGTTCCATGGCACCAGCTTCCTCCTACAGCTTATGCCGTTTATGGAGGGCGATACCATCGGCAACCTCTGGCGATACGAATATTGGTTGCCGGCCAGGCCACAGCACTGCTCGACAAGGTCACCAACTATCTTTTGGCCCAGCAGGAGATCAAGTGGTTCTATTGTCCCAGCCGGCGAACCGCGCATTTCGCCCCGGCATTGATATTGGCATCCCGACGGGTTGGGTCGGCGGCGGGGACAGACGGTGGATGCGTCGGCCGATACGGAGCCTGGGATGATACGCAGAACCATCCTATGTACCCACCGTCTTCCACATACCAGGGAGCCGACTACGAACCTCTACCGTTTGCCACAGGCAACGGCGACCTGGCAGCCCGGCAGCTCGCATCGGCATTTTCGGCCGCCTCAACGTCTGCACGACCTTTGCCGAAGTCAGCGACGGCTTGTCCAATACAATCGCGTAAACACAGGTAAGATTATTCACGCAGGTTCCTTGAATGATGCTATTAACCTTCTGCTTCATGGTAAAGTTGAAGCTAGCCGGCTGTTCATTTGATCAGAAAATTTCACCATATTGAAATATATACGTGTGAACCCCTTATACCAAATCCGTAATCGACGCAAAGATTGGAATCGGACAGTTTGTTCAACTTGATCCTCAATCCGAATCCTTCACCTGGAATTATAGGATGTTTATTGTCAGGGACAATATTTGAAATTGTTTCCGCATTAACAAATATTACGCCTCCTAATATTCCGCTTTTGGTTAATGAAAATCTGTACTCTGATTCAAAGTAAACCAAATCTCTCCCAGTGTATCTTCCGGGAGAATATCCCCGGCCAGTATTCGAGTAACTGTCCCAGCCAATACTTGGAAGGTCTAAATAGGGGGGTGCGCCTGAAATTGTAATATCATTGTAGCTCCACAATGCAAGTATATTGTTTGAAGATGCCGGAAATTTACAATAATGCCGGATGTCGATAAGCAATGATTGCCAATCGTTGTCACTTCCGAGAATTGAAAAGTTGGATCTTAACTGAACGTTTGCATAGGTTCCGTTACGGGGGTTTATCGCATTTTTCCTGTTATCGTACTGAATATTTAAGGATAATCCTGAAGAGACGGAACGTGGACCTTTTTGATATTTTAAAAATTGATCCAATTCTATTCCCTTAACAGAGTCAACTTCAATATTCCAGTGATAGTCGAGGTTATAACCCAAACCCAGGAAAAGATTTGATCTGATTTCTCGGAATGCGACCTGGTAGAATCTCAGGTATGAATAATCTATGCGCAGGGAGTTGGACATCGTGCTTGCAGGTCCCAGGCCATATGTCCTGGTTGGAAATTTGTAATATCGTGTATCGCCTACAAGATGAAGTTTACGCTTTTCAAGAAAAATATTACTGTTTGCAGTGAACCAATACTGATGATAAAGTGAGTAATTTCCGTTTAATAAAATCCTGGAAATTTTATTTCTTAGGTTGTCTGAGTAGAAGGAAGTGCTTGTTGCAATAACGCCTGTAATACCTGTATGAACCGAATAGCCAACGGCAGGAATGATGGAAAAAAAAGGACCGTTACCTTCGAGTGACACAACTTCTGTCCGTAATTGTTTGCTAAATAAGCCGTGGAAAACATCGACAATATCCTTTTTCTGGAGAATTGCACTGTCTGTGCTGATGATTTTTTCAGGTTGACCTGAAACCAAACATGTTGAAAGAATAAACAGTACAACAGAAAATGAGGCTATTTTGCATTTATATAAATTCATTCAATCCTCAGGTGATTATTTGAGTAGTAGGTTTTGTTGTAATTTGCCGGTCCAAAATTAGGGTTTTTATTTAAATAATCTTTTTCATCATTTGTTAAGAAATAAAAAACCCTATCAGGCTGAGAAAATGCGATGATAGGGTTTTGGGTTGAGGTCGGTGGCGGATTCGAACCGCCGTAAACGGTTTTGCAGACCGCTACCTAGCCACTCGGTTAACCGACCAAATACTTATATTTAAAGAACTCTAATACTTCAATTTAAATCTAACTAATCTGGCGGAATCTTTTTCCGCCGTAAACGGTTTTGTCCCGAGCACTCGGGACTACCTAGCTTCCCGATAGCTATCGGGACGGTTAACCGACCATAGGTTGGAGTGCAAAAATAGTAATTTTTGTGTAATTTGCTTATATAGACTAAATACATCATTTAAATTTCTCAACACATCCCCCGTCCCCTTCCCCTAAACAATAAGGGAAGGGGGGCTATTTTGTTTAATAACAGCAATTTGTTTTACGAGATTGATAATTATTTCATTTTGGAAAAGAATAACTGAATTCATGTCCTGAACTTCTTCATTCTTAATTCTTACGATATAAATCCCCTTGTTTAATAACTTAGAATCTCTCACAGAATCGTAATTATAATTGTTTTCATGAACTTTCCCATCCACCTCAATTATCAGCTTAAACTCAGCGCTATAAAAATCAGCAAAAACTTATTCAATAGGAAGGAATCGTGCTGTCTTTGATTTTTATAATAATCCGCCACCGACCTCAATTAAACAAACGAACACGCTGAAAAACAGCAGGTTTTGTTATTCTCCCTTAACCAGTAATCACAAACCTGTTAACGCAAAAACCCCCGACTTTAAGCCGGGGGTCTTGCAGCATGTCAGGATGTTTCTGATTTCACCCGGAGTGCCGCTCTAATCTTCATTTTATTTTTATCTCAGAAAGACTGTTTCTCAGTGTCAAAATTATGATATAAAGTTAATCCATTATTACATTCATGTCAAGTCGTAAATGACCATTTAATGAGATAATGGAATAGTTTTAACTGCTGCTTGTCAAAGGAATATCTATGAATATAAACAGAAAATTTCCACTTATAATAAAATGAATGTATTTCGTCAAAAACAGGTCAGAATTTATAAGGTTTAAGAAGAAAAATTTGATTTTTCAGTTCCGGTATGATCTATAATATTGATAATATGCATTTTATAAAATTATCACTTATGAAATTTCAAATACTTCTTTTTTGACGAAATGTTAATTTATAGCGATTAAAATTAAATAATTTGAAACTATTTCATGCTCCAGTTTGAAAAATAACTGATAAAAAGCACGATTTTATAGCGAATATCAATTCCAGATAATTTTCGTAAATCACAGAAAAAATGCTAATCAATTCCGGTACCTATCTCATATCCCTATAAATATCCTGCTGTCCTTATGAAGACAAAATAGATTATTTATTAATAACTTAGTACCCCTAATATCAGAGATAATGAAAAATAAAAATTTAATAATCATAGTTTCATTTTTAGCTGTATTAATATGCCTGGTAATAACAACGTTACTGTTTATTGTCGTACCGGCCAGATTCCTGATAATCTTAGCCTTCCTGGTTGGTATCATTACCGGAATTTTCATTACTTTATTAATAATCAACCTTATAAATATTCTTAAGGCCAAAGAGTCGGATAAATCGTAGGGACAGCCGGGTAATTATGGACTGGACTGATCGGTTTTTATTTCATGACTTTCTCGAATTTCAGGTTTCTTACTCTTCCTGTTGTTACCAGGCATCCGGTTATTGTTTTGTTATTATCCCTTAAAAAAGCAATATTGCCAAAATACCATTGATCTCCTGAAAAATCATCAGCCTTGACTGGTACAAGATGAATATTACCTGTCCGGAAATTCCTTGCAATCAGTTTCCCCGATTCAGCAATGAAAGAATATGTTGTACTTAACTCAGGACTGTAAAAATCTCCGGTATAATCAGTAAGGTCAACTTTCGAAGGGTCAAAATCAGGCATTCTCATAGCATAAATCTCCTGTCCGTTCATTGACACTTTTATCCTGTCAACCTTCCCGCTTCCGGCTCTGACAAACCTAACTCTGGCCTGTACAGGAGTTACATCAAATGTTGTTGAAGAAACCGGTATCATCTGTGTTTTGGCCAGTCCCGGAGCCTCAACGCATATTATACTGTCAGCAATCGTGAAAGTTGCCACATTTCCAGGTTGCAATTCGTACTGTCCGCAGTATGCTACAAGAGTATCATGATCTATTTTTAGAGTTTTTTTATCAGAAGTATCTTCAGTCAGTGGTGCGGGCTCATCCGGTTTCTTCAGGTTCTCTATTATCTCTTTGTCTTTCAGGTAAATGTCGGCGATCTTCATAGCCATTCCAGTAGGATCAAAAGAAGCAAGATTGCTTAGTACATTGACAGTGAATTTTTGATCAGGAAATCTTAACAGAGCTGTTCGATATCCCGCATCTGCACCATTATGTGATATTAACTTCAACCCTTTGTAGACGCCGATAGCCTGTCCCATGGCATATGATAAGGTATCACCCTTGTTTAGTATTCCCCGCTCATTCATCTTTGCGATTATCTCTTTACCCACAACCGGGTTTTCAAAGTTCATGGCCCAGAGGCTAAGGTCCTCAGCAGTTGTAAAGAGGCTCGTTGCACCCACAGTGGAATAACTTAATATGCTCTTTTTATAGCATGTGCTGTCGATGTGATATGAATAAGCCCTGTTCTTTACTATCTTTTCACAATCGTCATAAAAAAGGGTATTTTTCATTTTCAGCGGTTCAAATATATGCGTTCTTGTAAATTCAGGGAAGGTCTGACCCGATACCCTTGCTACAACCTCTGCCAGCAAAGTGAAACCGGTATTGCAATATAAGAACTCATCACCCGGATTAAAATTCAAATCTTTCTGCCTGCTTACAAGTCTCAGAATCTGGTCCTTTGTGATTATATCATCCAGTCTCCAGCCGGCCATTGCCAGCAGATCCCACTGATCCCTTAATCCGCTTGTATGATGCAAAAGCTCGTTGAGTGTGATTACTTTGCCGAAGTCAGGAACTTCCGGGATATATTTCCTGACATCATCATTAACTGAAAGTTTACCTTCATTTTCAAGCAGGAGGATTGAAAAGGCAGTGAATTGTTTTGAAAGGGATGCTATATGAAAAATGGTTGCCGGAGTAATAGGTATATTATATTCAAGATCGGCACTTCCGTAACCTTTTTTGAAAATTATCTTACCATCTTTTGTAACAGCTACTGCCGCCCCTGCACTTTCGGGGTTATCCCAGGCTGTAAAAAGCTGATCGATCTGTTTTTGAGGTGTGGAACCTTTGGGTTCAAGTTTTTCCCATTTGAGTTCATAATAACCCTTCTGGCCCTGAGGTTCCAGGGCAATAACCTCAAGATATAGTTTCCTTTTTTACCTGAGAACAACGTGATTATTTCATCCCCTTTTTTCCCGTTCGGGCTGTCGAAAAACTGTATCTTCTGCCCATCCGGATCGTATGTAGTTATTCTGGCATCAACTCCTTTTTGTTCAAGCCTGAAGAAAGCAAACTGATCAGCATCCATTTTTACAGTATACCTGTGCTTTTCTCCTGCCTTTAATAATTCTGAAACAGTTTTCCTTTTTCAAGAACAGATTGTTTGTCCTGGCTTTTCAAAGTCACGGAAAAACTGGTTGTCAGCAAAAATGCTGACAAGATTATTGCATTCTTTTTTAAATTCATGGTGTAGGTTTTTAACTGAAAGGATAGAGAAATAATGTTTTTATTAAATTTTTGAATTTATTTATGATTTGTTCAAAAAAGACTCTGAAAAAATAAAAATGATGCAAAATCAATATTTCTTTACCACTTTTATCATTTCGGATTATCTTTGTTAGATATTTTGGATCACAGGTCTGAAATAGCTACATTTTAAGGTTCATTTTAAATCAATAAATTATGGTACATTATAAAGAATTAGGGTTGGTGAATTCGCGAGAATTGTTTAAGAATGCTTTTAAGGGAGGATATGCTATTCCTGCTTTTAATTTCAATAATCTGGAACAGATGCAGGCAATTATCAGTGCCTGTGTGGAGACAAAATCTCCTGTAATTCTTCAGGTATCTAAAGGTGCCCGCAAATATGCCAATCAGACATTGCTCCAGTATCTGGCCAAGGGAGCAGTGGAATATGCAAAAGAACTGGGTTATGCAATACCAATCGTTTTGCATCTCGATCACGGTGATTCATTTGAAACATGCAAATCGTGCATTGAAAGCGGTTTTTCTTCAGTAATGATCGACGGATCGCATTTCCCATATGATGAAAATGTAAGACTTACAAAGCAGGTTGTTGAATATGCGCATCAGTTCGATGTCACAGTTGAAGGTGAACTTGGTGTTCTTGCAGGTATAGAAGATGAGGTTTCCTCGGAACATACATCATATACCAGGCCTCAGGAAGTTGAAGACTTTGTGAAAAAAACAGGAGTTAACTCTCTGGCCATTTCCATAGGTACATCACACGGTGCTTTCAAATTCAAGGTAAAACCAGGTGAGTTACCTCCGCCTCTTAGATTTGATATTCTTGAGGAATGTGAAAAACGGATTCCTGGTTTCCCGATTGTTCTTCACGGTGCTTCTTCCGTTCCTCAGGATATTGTTGCTGAGATTAACAAATACGGCGGTAAAATGGAAAATACCGCTGGTGTTTCTGAAGACCAGCTGCGCAGAGCAGCAAAATCAGCGGTCTGTAAGATCAACATCGACAGTGATGGACGTCTCGCAATGACAGCTGCTATACGCAAAGTTTTTGTTGAAAAACCGGAGGAATTTGACCCTCGTAATTATCTCGGCCCGGCACGTGATAAACTGAAAGAGCTTTATAAACATAAGGTGGTCAATGTTCTTGGTAGCGCAGGCAAGGCCTAATTTAATATCCTGAGTTAATTCAATTTGACCCCCTTGTTTTAGAATTCACAGGATCTAATTTATCGAGCCTGAATACAAACCGGATTCTCTCTTTGAGCGATCCGGTTATTGTTTTTATATTATTGGAAACAATGAACGGGAAATAAATCTCGAAATAATTCCAGATACCTGCTTTAAACCCCGCTTCATAGAAGAATGCCGGCTTATTTGCGGTACCAGTACCATGATCGTTAAGTAATAAAGTAGCAAATGGTCTGACAGGTATTTTTGAGGCAAATCCGGGAAGGCTGCTTGTCACATAAAGGGAACAAAGCCAGCGGCTGTAGCCGAGAGTGTCATTGACTGCAGATACAAGTCCTCCTTCGGAAAGTGTCATCTCCCTCGACCATAATGTATTCGGGAACTGTGTGAATCGGTCAGGATATATCCCTTCATATAAATATTGTTCACGGCCGCTCCTTCCGCTTGCTGCTAAGGAATAGAACGGAGCTGAAGCGTCATTTTTAAGCATTGCCCCTGTAAACACCCTGAATTCCAGTCCGTTTTTCTTCCCCCTATAGCTGTATTTGTAGTTAAGCTCAAGTGATGTCTTTTGAAATGATCTTCCGGATTCTGAGGTTAAAGTCAGATTGAAAGGGTTGATAACAGAGGATCTGTCAACCGTGTAGCCGAATCGTAAGTATGAGCGCATTTTTGCCCGTGTAAGCTCCTCAATCTGACTGAGATCGGATGCAGCAGTATAATAACCGAATACCTTTTGATTTAAAGGATCAATGGCCCCGTTGGGTTTGAAATATAAGTCCAGCCCTAACCCGGCAGTGTGATAATCCTGATTTCCCGGTGCCCCGAACTGTTCTCCTTCAAGTGTAAGCGATGCAAGTCTGATGAAAGTATTGTAAGGGATCATATTAAATGAAACTTTCCCATAGCCGGTAAAAGCCTGTTTCTTAAAGGCATAAAATGGCATGACAAAATATTCAATCGGCTTTGGGAGGATTGTCCCGTTTTGCAAAGCAACACCGGCCATAAAGCCATCCGTACTTGTCCAGTCAAAAAGAAGGGAAATAAATCAGATAACGTTTATCAGGATCTTCAACTGCATATAAGAATTGCAAACAAAAAGGATCAGCTTTCCGGAACACCCCCGAAGTACGGATGTTATTATTAAGTCTGTATAATTCAGTCATCTTATGGTCGGGATCGATTCGTATCTCAGAAAAATTCCCGGGGGCTGTATTAACCCATTTGCTATCTTCAAAACCATCTTCCCACTTTTGTGACAAAATTGTATCTCCGTTCATTTCAGCTATCAGCAATGGTGCTTCTAACTCCCCCTTATTTTTTATAAGTACTTTCCCTTTTCTGAACCGGGCAATCTTATAATCAAGCCTTTTAGTAGTGCCAAGAAAATCATTAAAAAACCATGAGAGATCTTTATCTGCGTGAGATTCAAAGACATCACGGAGATCATCAGGGTGGGGATGTTTGTTTTTCCATAAAAAGTAATAATCATGCATTATGGAATCATAAAGTGAATCTCCCAGATAAGCCCGCAGATAATTGAATCCAAGGGCTGCCTTGCTATAGATTATACTACTATAATTGTCAATGCTGAAAACAGGTGCAGCAAGATTGATATTCTGTTCCAGGTTATTTCGGGCAGGAGTAATCCAATCGAGCTCCTGTATCCGTTGAACCGGCATTTTATCAGCATGTAAAAAAGCAGCAATTTTTTTGTTTTTTATATCTATTTCCCAGAGTTTTTTCCCCGGATACCTTAGTTCCATATATCTCGATTCATTTGCAGATGTAATACTTTCGTCCATAAAAGGATATCTCCGTTCGTCTGAGCCCAGCGCACTGTAAAACCAGTTATGGCATATTTCATGTGCTAACACATCATCAAGAAGGTACGGGTCACCTGTCAGTCCAATTACGGAAAGTTCAGGATATTCCATCCCTGAACCTGCATTAAGAGCACTCTGTACAGCAGTATAAATATCGTATGGATAATCTCCGTTCCATTTAGAAAAGTACCATATAGCACTGTTTATGTAGGAGATGGATTTTCTCCAGAGATGAGCTTCCTGGTCTGTAAACATTGCCCATGTCGAAACTTCTCTTGCCGATTCAGGAAGCCTGATATGACCTTTCAGTACATGAAATCTTTTATCTGCAAACCAGGCAAAATCATGAATATTATTCTCGGTGTAACGCAGTGTTTTCATTTGCTTTGAAGATGGAGGATAACCCTTTCTTAAGTAGTCGGGTATTCTCATCCATGCCGTATCTGCAGATAACTTCTCAAGCCAGCTCTTTTCTTCTTCATTCTGAAGGTTACCGGTTGCCCCGACAATATAGTTTGCCGGCAGCGTAATGCTTACATCAAAACTGCCATATTCGGAATAGAATTCACCCTGATCAAGATAAGGCATTTGATGCCAGCCTGTCCTGTCGTAAACTGCAGGTTTGGGATACCACTGCGATATCTGGTACGACTCCCCGATATGACCCATGCGCGAGGTGACTCCTTCCGGGATTTTGACATGAAAAGGTGTAGTTATATAAATTGTGTCACCGGGTTTTAGTGGTTTATTGAGTGTAAGTTTGCAGATGTCAGGAAATCCTGGTGTAAAGTCCCATTTAATCTCTTTACCTCCTGCTTTAAAATCTAAGGAATCTATAAATCCTCTTAACTCCGGGTCATTGAATAATTTTGATTTCCCGTCCCGTCTCATCAGTTGTTTTGCCAGTTCGGTCTTATTGTCTGAATATGCATTCGGCCAGAGATGAAAATATAAGAATCCCAGGGTATCAGGAGAATTATTGATATATTCCATTGACTCATAAGCATTCAATTCATGCTTCGTATCATTGAGCGTTACATGAATTTCATAATTGACTTTCTGCTGAAAGTAAACCTGTGATGATGCTTCCCAGGGGAGACAGAAAAACAATGAAATAAAGATTAGGATTTTCAGGCCAGGGCAGTGTTTAATGGTTTTTTGCAAAAAATTGCAAAGAAGAAGCTCTCATACGAATCAACCGGCTATTAAAGAAAGGGTATAAAGATAATTTTTATTAATCTATTTATCAATGGTGCAATATGTGAAACAAACCTGTAAACGCCCTGATGATTTTTCAAACCAGTGCCCTGAATCAACCGGTTCAGGGGAACATGTTATTCTAGATAATAGTTAAAATGTATATATAAAGATATAAATAAATGAACAAATAAAAAATTAACATATAAAGTTTA
>CAVVGP010000240.1:0-7641 GCA_963747625.1 uncultured Bacteroidales bacterium
TGGTTTTTATTACAGGAATTCTATTCTGACCTGTTATAACTACAAGGCATGAATCATTTGACAGACCTGGCATGGCAAGAGTAACGGTTCCTGAATTACTTGCGTATGCAGCATCCCACAAAGTATCAAAATGCGATACGGCAACATAAGCAAAAGGATCGACGCTTAAAGTTAGCGATTTCATCCCGTTTGGCAGTGTATCAGGTAATGAAACTTTAAATACACCTGGCTTCCCGATAATTGGAATGACACTTGGATCTCCAACCAGATTATATGTCTCCCAGTAGTACTTTTTATTTGCAGATGTACTTGCACTTACTGCCAGGTTTCCGGCATAATTAATCTGGCCCATTGTAAAGTACCAGTCGGAAGGGGGTTCCCCATGTGTATGAAACATCTGTCATATGCACCAAGGCCGGATCCATTATATGTAGGTGTTGCCGAAGAAAACTCCTGGTCCTACGGCCCAGTAATAATCCTCATCCCAGTATGAGTCATTGGAGCACCCGATGTACCCAATAGCGCCTTTATCTGCCGTCAGCATCATTGTGTTTCCAAAAGAGGTGAAGAAGGTTAAATTTGAGTCCTGCAGGCATTACTGATCACAAAAGGATACATATTCTTATTAGCTGAAATGATTGTATGTCGGATGATTTTATGTTTACATGTAACCATCCGTCGGCTTCACCGTGACCGGTATAATTAATGAATGAAACTCCGTTATCTATTAGTTCTATTATTGAATCTTTTGCAGTATAGGACTGAGGATAATTAAAATGAAATTCATTGATGTTGTTAGCTTTTGTGAGGTAATTTGAAGTCGCATAGAGGTACCTGTCCGTTCATGTAACTTGCGTACCCGGCATCGTACCCTGCACTGACCAACGCCCGTGAATAAAAATTATTAGTACCTGGCAAACTGGAATTTCTCGTATTGAATAATTTTTGTAATTGCAGTTTTCACCTCATTTGTATCGGCAGCAGGAATCCTTCCGATGAACATTTCCGGTATATAATCACCGTTGCCATCAAATTCGCCATAATACAAATCTGTAATATTTCCCGATCCTCCGGCTCCATAGTAAGGCACAATGGTTGACATCTCCTATAATAAGCAAATATTCAGGAGGAGGTCGCTAGCAGACGAAGCCTGGTAAATTTTTGTCAGAGTATCCTTCAATTGAAGGTAACTAATTCCCGGCCAGTCCGGTTCCTTTGTACAATTATATCAAGCTTAAAGCCTTTCTGTGTTTTCCATTTAAAAAATGGTTTGAAGCACTTTTTTAAAGAAGTATCGGTTATTATGACCATTTTGACCGGTTTTTTCAGAGTAGCCTGGAACTACCTGGTTCTCGGTCAAAGTTAAGTACTCCCTTTTCCAGTGTTTCATTGAATAGATGGCGATTCTGCAGAAAGTGATTTTGCAGCCATTATGACCGAATTTGAAAATGTTATTTCAATTCTCATGGATGTAATTACCTCGATCGAGTTTGAATATGGATTATACCTTACCGGCATTATGTATAGGTTGGAAATTTTCTTATTCCTTACAGTGCCTAATGGTTCAATTCTTACTGTGTCAGAGGCAATAAGTCCTTTCGAAGCATAAACTGCCTTATCAATTTTAAAAACCTGCTGTTTTTGCTGTTCTTCCTTGGTTTCACTTTCCTGTGCAGGAAACAGAAGGCCTTCAATCTTTTTACCCGATGGCTTTATTTTAGTGGATCTGATATCAGTGATCTTTACCCTTAATCCTGATCCTTCAGGAATTGATATCAGGCGGCAGAATACTGGAGTTTCAGGCTGCCCCGGAACTAAAGATGGAATATGACCGGGGATTGACAGACGATAAAATGAGCCGGCACTATTGGTCACGCTTTCAATGTTAAGCTCAGATATTGAATAATTTATGATAACAGACTGACTGCTTACGACAACATCAGTTTTAGGCAAATTACCATCAAGATGGAATTTGTAACTTTTTCCTGCTGTCGACTGGCTGATGCTGCAAAAACCAGAAAAACTGCTAATACACTAGCCTGTTTATCTTTCCCTAAACGCATCAATGATAATTAATTAACGCAATGACCTAAATTCTGACGGCAAGTTATTAAAATTTCAATATAATTTGGTCGCGGCCATAATATATTTGATTAAAATATTAAATATGGATATACTCTTGCATTAACACTGGCAGGAGATTTAAACATTAATCCTATAATCTTGTCTCATGTAATTGTCAACGGCTTCTTAAACCGTGTTGAAAATATCTGAAGCGGAGATTCTTTATTTAACTGCCTTATTCATATAGAAAAATAAAGGTTTCTTAAAACCGGGATATTCAAAAATAAGCTTTACACATTTCAAAGGATCTTATCAATTGTGATAGTATAAAATTTGTAATCAGAACTATTAAAAAAGTTATTAAATGACGGATTTCCGGAATATCTAATTATGATGTATTTTTGTTGATGAAATGCTTGTGCCGGATTAATATATATTGGTTTTTTCAAATATGTGTATAGGTTACTTTTAAAAATTAATAATATGAATAATTGTACTTTAACTATTCTGAAAAAAGTTTTTATGACTATGATTTTTACTGCTGTTTTTATTCCTGGATTTTCTCAGGAGACTCCTGAATTTGACAAGATTAATACGTCGGCAGGTGTTGTTGAGCTGCACTTTTTAGGACATGGCTCGCTGATGTTTAAGGTAAACGGTTTTGTCATTTATTTTGATCCTGTGCGTGGTTATGGCAATTATGATTTTCTGCCCAAAGCCGACCTTATTCTGGTGACACATGAACATGCTGATCACCTGGATGTAAAGTTGATTAATGATCTTAAAAAACCCGGAACTCTTTTATTCTGTAATCAGAACTCAACTTTAAAAGTCCCATGGGGCATGGCTATGAAAGCAGGTGACCGGCAGGAAATAAATGACATTGTTATTGAAGCTGTACCTGCATATAATATTGTCCACGAAAGTTCTCCCGGACATCCGTATCATCCTAAAGGTGTCGGAATCGGATATATCCTTACTATTGGCGGGAAAAGATTTTATGTTGCAGGTGACACTGAGAATACACCGGAGATGAAATCCCTTAAGAATATAGAAGTTGCTTTCCTCCCGATGAATCTGCCTTATACAATGACTCCGGAGATGGTTGCGGATGCAGCATTGGCTTTCAGGCCAAAAATCCTTTATCCTTATCATTACGGAGATACCGATACTAATGAAATTGTGAAATTGCTTAAGGGTTCCGGAATTGATGTAAGGATAAGGAACCTTAAATAGAGATTCTTTTAACAAATTGAAACATCTTTTGTTAATTGTTTACTGACAATCAGTCCATAGACGTTATAGAAAGGAAAGATTTATAATCTTAATTATATATGTTATGATGAAAAATTTAAACAGAAGAGGTTTTTTGAGAACCAGCATAGCAGGAGCAGCAGGAATAGTGGCTTTATCACCTTCTCTTGCATCAGCTGCAACCTCGGAACAGCAAAAGGACATTATTTTAAGGACACTGGGGAAAACAGGGATGAATATTCCAGTGATAAGTTTTGGAGTTATGAGAGCTGACAATCCGAACCTCTGCAAAGCTGCTTACGAAAAAGGGATAAAGCTTTTTGATACGGCCAATGTATATCAGAACGGGAATAATGAGATTATGCTTGGCAATCTTCTTAAAGATTACCCGAGAAACTCATTTTATCTTGCTACAAAAATAAAACCGGCAGGTGTGGACAGCGATGGAAAACCTTCTGATCTTACAACTGCTGACGATTTTCTTTCAAAATTCAATACCAGTCTTTCCAGGCTTAAGATGGATTATGTTGATATCTTGTACGTCCATGATGTAAGAAGCCCTGAATTACTTGAATGCAAGCCTGTTATAAGTGCATTGAATAAGCTCAAAAAGGAGGGAAAAGTGAGGTTTGTAGGATTTTCAACTCATTTAAATCAACCTGATGTCATTAATGCAGCTGCTTCAATGAATAGATGGGATGTGGTTCTTACAGCTTACAATTTTAAACAGTCGTATGCAAATGAGCTTAATAATGCTATTAAAAAGGCAAGTCAGGCGGGAATTGGTATTATCGCTATGAAAACCATGGCAGGAGGAGGGTTCCTTGATAAAGACAAATCGAAACCCATAAATTCCACTGCGGCTTTAAAATGGGTTTTATCAAATCCTGATGTTACTACCACAATTCCGGGCATGACCGACTTTGATCAACTTGATCTGAATGTCAAAATTTTGTCTGACATTTCAATATCTGAGGATGAAAAGAAAGATCTTTTTGTTGCAAGAGCTGAAAAAGGACTCTATTGCACCGGATGTGCAAATTGTATAAGTACCTGTCCTGTAAATCTTCCCGTACCTGATCTTATGAGAGCTTACATGTATGCGTATGGCTATTCCAGCCCTGCCATGGCTAAAACTTTATTAACTGAACTGGGGATGACAGATAATCCCTGTAAAGATTGTAGCTCCTGTAAAGTAGTGTGTACCAAAGACTTTGATGTCAGGGAGAAAATTGCGGATATATCAAGGCTGGTTAATGTACCTTCCGATTTTCTGACATAATTAGCATGGATTAAAATATCTCAATCTCAACATTAACCTTAACCTCAACCTCAACCTGAACCCGGTGAGTTATGATGAATTTCATGATATTAAAAATGAATATCTTTATTTAAGGCCAATTCTTTGAATATGAAAAATAAATTTTTAATTCCTGTTATCCTGATTATTTTTTCAGGTACAGCTTTTGCCCAGGATATAAAATTTCCTGATCTGAAAGGCTATAAAAAAATCTCAAGCTACCCGGTTTATCTTCCGCAAAACCTTTGGGACTATATTGACGGCGCAGCTGATAACTATCTTGCGTACGGATTTATTGACCTGTATGTAACAGAATATAAAAAGGGTAAAAATGTAATAAAGCTGGAGATTTACAGGCAGGGCGATAATACTATGGCCTTTGGGATATATTCATCGGAACGTTCATCGACATTTAATTTCATGAATCTTGGTTCGCAGGGCTATTCTACTTCCGACGGTGCAATAAATTTTTTTAAAGCTGATTATTATGTAAAGATCAGAACATATTCGAAGAATGAAAATGTTTTGAAATCAGCTGAATCATTGGCTTTTAAAGTTGCTGATATGCTTCCTGGGAAATCGGAAATGCCCTCAGCTCTTTCATTGTTTCCGGGCATTGGTAAAAAAGCCAATGAAGAGACCTATATAAATGAGAGTGTCCTCGGTCATAAGTTCCTTAATAAAGCCTTTAAAGCAGATTATGTTTCAGAAAATGATACTTTCTCGATTTTCATTATGGAAAACAGTACACCTGAGGATGCGAAAAAAACAGTTGATGCATATCTTGCCTCGACCGGTACTGAGGCTGTTGATTCTGAAACAGCCAGGTATATGTTAAAAGATGGTTATAACGGAACAATATTCCTTGCCTGGAAAGATAAAAGAATTATTATTATTTCTGGTTTATCGAAAGATCAGGCTGCGGTTGCCGATAAGTATATTTCAGAAATTCTCAGATAAGAGTTTCTCAAGTTTATAATTACTTAGTACAGCGACTCATGGCATTCGGAGCAATTTGCTTCTTTCCATGCCGTACCTATATTAATAGGGTGCTTAAATTCAAGGGCTCCTTTTACGTTCGAATATTCCATCATTCCGGGTTTTCCCTGGCCGACAATGTCATGGCAGAGATTGCAGTCACGTGTTATTTTCCTTCCGTTTGGTGCTTTAAAAGAATTATTATGGCACCTGAAACATCCGGTAGATTCAAGATGACCTATATGTTCAGGGTAATTATCATATGTAACTTTCATTTTAGGGAAAGTATTCTGTCTGAATCCGTCCTGAACTGCTTCTATTGAGCTGTCAATAAGATTTTGATTTTTGCTGTAATAATCGGGATAACCTGTTTTATAAAAATCAGTGATGCTGTCTTTTATTTTTATTACTGCACTGTCTCTATCACTGAAGTTATCCCTTAATATGCCCATTGCAGCCTTTTTAAAGAATGGAATGTTTTCTGAAACCGCACCGGTCATCATAGCTTTATCAAAATAGACTGTCGGAGAATTAAAATTATGAGACGGACGGTTGTGGCAATCAATGCAATCCATTGTTCTTGGCGTAGATACAGCCAGCAGGCTGTCTGAAATAGGATCGCTGTCGTTCCTGTATATGGTCACTTCGCCTGTGGCTTTATTCGTATATTTCACGTAAGTTATATTCTCCCTTTTATCATTTTCTGAAATGTATTCAATACTTACTGCGGGATTAATATGCCAGTGAATTCCTTCCTTCGTTCCAAGTCCGCTAAACTCGGGACCGGTTTTCATCTCAAGCATAATATCCCATTCTGTGTTTAAAGAATCTGCAAGAAAATATTTTTTTGTCCAGAGACTTCTTGCATAAAATTTCTGCGGCCAGTGACATTTTTCACAGGTTTCTCTTGCAGGGCGCAAATCGTGGAGAGGAGTGGAGATAGGCCTGGGATAAGAGTTAGTCAAAACAGCATAAACCTGATGTAACCCTGAAATTTTTGATTTTACATACCATGATGCTCCTGATCCGACATGGCATTCTACGCAGGCTACATTTGCATGAGGCGATTTCTGGTATGCAGTGTATTCCGGATCCATTACCTGATGGCATAATGTGCCGCAGAACTCTACTGATTCAGTAGATGAAAAGCCTGGAAACTCCCAAGTGAGTCTCGAGTCCTAGCGATCATATGCTTCGCTTTCCTGATTCCATCGACTACCTGCCGAGCTGAAAGTCGTCCCGGCACTGTGCGAACGTTAAACACTGGGTCATCGTCGATCTGCAGTGCAACAGTGCCGTCAGCTCGCTGATCGATCGCCTCAATCCCCCGGTTCACGGACAACCCGTGGGATCGCCAACTCACCGCTGCAGGATCCGGCTCGGATCGTCCTCCGGGCAACTGACGCATCCCGACAGTCCCGTACGACATCCGCGGAGGCTCTACTAGTGAGGTCACGGACATAGTCCTCAACACAGGAATCCTGATCTAGCACGTGCAAGAGCGGGGATTTGGATCGTGGCCCACCGAGAGTCGCTATCCGCCTAGAGACGGCTCTTCGGGCGTGGGTTAACCACATCTACGCGGACGTCGAAAATCGCAGAGCGGGTCCAGCATTCCCGCCATCACGATGTCCGTGGGCGGAAAGTGAATACCCGACCAGCGCATCACGCATTAGACAGCTAAGGCACCAAACATCCTCGCCACAGCTGACGAATCAGCGGGACACGGAACAGCCAGACTTACTGGCCAACGGCGGAACGATGAAAGGCTCGCCCGCTGGAACATATCGCCGTCGCTGCGCGTGGCTTGTCACTTGCTGTCTTACCAGGGTCGCACCGCTCAGATCATTCGGCACCCACCACCAATCAAGCGAGCCATGCAACTTCAACAGGCTCATTGTTATGGCTGGACGCCAGCTGCTGTCCTCCGGATACCGAGCGAATGGCGGTTGATCACCCAGTAAATCAGTCTGTGTCGACCTCAGGGTGCAGCATTCTGATAGTTTTGGACTTCCCTCTCGATGAGTGTGTTGTAGTTCAGGGTG
>CAVVGP010000241.1:0-5677 GCA_963747625.1 uncultured Bacteroidales bacterium
TCAAAAGATTTGGTCTGGGCATTATAATAGCTTGTAAGAGTATTGGTAAAAGGTGTTTTGACCGGGAAATTTTGCTCTGTCCAAACTGAGTTTGCAATATACAGGTTGATCCTGCTGTCTACTGACAGAAGCGAAGCAGTAAGATCCCTGTACGATTTATTCAGGTCAGCCATCGAGGTGTCATTTACCCTAAGTGCTTTAAGGATTGAATCTCTTGTTCCGTTTGCTGCTCCATTTACGGTCATTGCAAGAGCATAAGATATGCTGAGGGGAGAAATGATAGTATTGACATCTCCGGCCTGACTCAATACCTTACTGAAAATATCAAATGCAAAAGAATTTTCTGAGCTGATAAGCGCAGCCTGGTTAAGGGAAAGACTTATCTGAACAGGCTGGGTCGGCAGAACATCGTTATTCTTCTGGCATGAAGTAAATATTATGAAAAGAGTAAAGACCGACGGAAGAGCAAGTTTTAAATTGTTGTTTTTCATAATGCTATGATTTTAAAATCAGGGTTGAGACCGATGTATTGATAAGTCAACATTTTCTTTCAAAAATCATGCCATTTCTTTGTGTCTAAAATGGATAAATAAGAAAACACATACGAATTGTCATTATAGCTATATATGTAGATTAAATTTAAATCAGGACACTTCAAAATAAAATTGATTTTTGTTTTTTCCTGGAGTAATTTTAGGGAACAAATCTTTGTTTCATTTATTTCGGCAACTAAAGCATGTATTCATGAAAAAGACAATTTATTTAAGTTTGGTTATTTTATTGATAACAGGAAGTTGTGCTAAAGTGAAAAAACCATCGATTAAGGGAATATGGCAATTGATAGGTACGCAAAGCGTTACAAACGGAAAGGTTGAAACTACCTACCCGGGAGTTCTTATTGGCACAGAATTTAAAACATGGTCGAAGAATAATTTTATGTTTGTCGGGAGATGGACTGAAAATTCAATAACAACAGATAACTATGGTTTCGGGACCTACACTCTTGATGGAGATAAATACGCTGAAACGATACTTTATCATTTCAACCGGCCATATGAAGGCCAGACAATCAAAATGAAGCTTGATTTAAAGAATGACACACTTTTCCAGGTTTATCATCGCCTCGATTCAGCAGGGAAACCTGATGAAAAAGTTTATTCAGTTGAGAAATATATCAGGCTTCAATAATCAGGCCGGATAGGTATTTTTATAATATTAAAGCCCATGTGCCCGGGGATGGAATACTAGTGGAAATCACTTCCTGCCATCATATTTTGAACTTAACAGATATTTGCATATTCTGTAAAATCTGACCTTATTTAACCTTCATTTCACCTTTCCCTGCTTATCTCAAACTTCACTGAACTTAACCAGCATTTGCCGTTTTTCATCCCATAATCTGAGAAGAAGTGATTCGAAAGCTGAAAAAAAGGTGACAGGTTTTATATCCCGGAACATACTATTTTCATTATGACATTTTTTAAGATTGTAATTAGGGATAAGCGGGCTGAGATGATGGATATGGTGATATCCGATATTCCCTGTAAACCAGTTGAGTATCAGCGGAAGCTTGAATAATGAACTGCCTTTCAGGGCAACTGTTTTATAATCCCAGTTATCGGAGTTGGTCCATACAACATGTCTGAACTGATGCTGGACATAAAACAACCATACTCCGTGTCCGGCGGCAATGAAAAGTATCGGGATCTGAATCATCAGAAAGGTTTTCCATCCAATCAGCATCATGATTGCGGTGATAGCTGCAACAAGTGAAAGGGTTGATAAATGAACATACATCTTCTCTTTTGCCGACATATATTTTTTTGTAAACCTCTGCCCAATAGTAAATACTAATATTGGTGCTATAATGAAAAGTACCACCGGGTTCCTGTAAATATGGTAATAAAGCCGCCTGAACGGAGAGAGATTCTGGTACTCATTTACTGTCAGGGTTAAAACATCGCCATTACCTCTTTTTTCAAGATTCCCTACAGTCTGATGATGTATTTTATGCTCATGATGCCATTTATGATATGGCGTGAAAACGATCAATCCGGTAATTATGCCAACGATTTTGCATAACCGCTTTGATTTAAAGAAAGAACCATGTCCGCAATCATGAAAAATAATGAATATCCTTACCATAAAACCTGCAGCAAAGACCGATAGAAGCAATGTCAGAAGGTAAGAAACTCGTATAGTATAAATCATAACAATCCACAGGATAATATATGGTCCGACAGAATTGATGATTTGCCACCAGCTTTTCCGGGGGTCAGGCGAGTTGTACCTTGAAACAATTTTAATCCAATCTGTATTTGATTCCGTCTGTAGGGGCTTCATATTTACTGATTTTTAGATTAATGCCTGAAAAGAAAATTTTCAAACTGAATTCTGAGATAATCAGAATACAAAATTACAGCTTTTAGAGGTTAAATGCAAGATAAACTCTCTTAAAACCCAGGTTCCAGCCTTCTGCAGACTTCATTTTCACCTGTGACTGATTGCTCGGAAACATGTTTATTCTTTATGGAATAAAGCCTTTTCAAATTAAATAATAATAACAGGATCTCTTATCAGACATAGGGTAGATTTCTTGAACTTCTTGATCTCAAAAGAGTACTTCTAATTTTATGAGTAAACTGCAAATTCAAACCTGATGTAATCTATGCGAAGTTTAAATTTGGTCCTCATTGATCACTTAAAAATGATGGACAGATTTAACCTGACATACAAAACAGGACAACAAGGATTTAACTCTGGATTCTTGTGGTCAGTTTAATCCGGCAATGTACCAACAAGGGTACTGACTATTTAATATAAATTAGATTATAGATTGGATTAATAATAAAATGGTATCAACTAACACCACTCACTTGACCATTCTGTCTCAATAATCGAAAATCCCTCTAAAACTTGCAAAGACTCTAATAAGAGACGAAAAATCATTAATAAAGTAAATTGTGAGTGATTGATTATATAGTTCTGCAGTTAAATTTTGATTCTGATTGATTTCTATCACGTTTAATATAGTTCTATTCCTTATTTTCAGACCACAGGTTAACAAATCTAAGTCTTTTCCCCCTGATGGATTTATCTGTGATCCCACTTAGTACCCTGCCAACCGCTTATTATCCCTTCGTTTTCGCAATCAGGGCAGTACCAATGTATTTCTTCAGTATCAGGTCTGAATGCAGTCTTAATAAATCCAGAGCAGCCCTTTTCAAAGCAACTGATCTTGGTTTGGGTCAACGTGAGTGGAAGGGTTTTTGTAGTTGCATCGATAATCAGTGATAAGAAACCTATAAGTTCTCTTGCTTCTTTAGGCATCGCTTTAGGCATTTTTGCTGATGCATTGAGGAGGTGTCGTATATTGGTTATGTACATTTTATAAGTTGTCTATGATTGGTATACTAAGTTAAGAGATTATTAAATACGATATTACTTGATATTTATGACCGATCCAAATTTCAACGTTCTGTTTACTTCTCTGGATTTGGAAAGTCAAGGTTCATTATAAAATGTTTGCCCATTTAGTAATAATGATTCTTAGCTTGTTTTCATGACTTCTTAAACAGGATGAGTGAACATTTAGGTTTAACAATGACGGAAATAATTCATTTTGGAAAATTCATCAGTTCAAGAATTTTATCAAAACGCGGGTCATTGCGTATGATATCCCATTCCGGGGAATATTTTAAAGTAAAGAGCCAATAGTTTTTTTCAGTTACAGCTTTATCAAGGCAGGAGAAAGCATCATCTGTATTGCCAAGGTAAATATTTGCTTTTGCATGAAGGAAAAATGGGAATTGAGATAAAGGCAATGTTTCTTTGACTTTCTTGTACAATTCTATTGCTTCAGCGGTTTTACCAGAAGATGCAAGGCATATGATCAAATGAGCTGCCCCATATCCTTTTCCTTCTGAAGCATCATAATCTTTCCTGGCATACTCTTCAGCCAGATCGTATTTTTCTTCAAATAAATATGACAGACACATTGGTCGTAAAGCAGTTTTCTCAGGAAAACCAAGCTCAAGGATACTATTCAGGATAGAAATAGTTTTTTTAAAATCACGAACGCCATATAAATAAATCTGCGCAAGATGAAACTGATAATAAAAATTCAATGGATCATGGTCCACTCCACTTTGCAGTCTTCGAACAGCAAAGTCAAAATCACCTTTCAACATAGCTCTGTACCATGGTTCTAGAGAAAAGGAAAAAGTAGGAAATTTTGTGTGTAAATATCTATTTCCCAGTGCTATTTCAGCTTCCGTTTTTGCCCAGTCATAATCGGAAGTAAAATGAATAAGTCCCAGGAGGAAATGACCGTAGGGATTAAATGGATCTACTTTAACTGCTTTTTTTGCGCAATTGACTGCCATTTCATATCTTTCTTTCTGAAGATACAACCATCCATGCATTTCATAATTCACAAAGCCAAGGTACCACCAGGCATCGGCATATTCAGGATCCAACTCAAGAGCTTCTTTGAAATACTCACCTGCACGTTCAAAACCTTTTTCTGAATACTTTTTACAATAGAAATCACCTTTCAGAAACAATTCGTACGCCTTTATATTTTTTGTCGGTCTCTTTTCGGCTTCTTTCTCCCTTTCATCCAAAAGCTTTATTTTAAGATGTTCCGAAATATTTTCACAAATTTCATCCTGCAAAGCAAAAATATCATTCATTTCATTGTCATACATCTGACTCCAAATATGAAATCCGTCTGCTGCATTGACAAGCTGTACTTTTATCCGAACCCTGTTATCTACTTTTTGTATGCTGCCTTCAAGAATATTCTCAACGTTTAAAGCTTTCCCTATTGAGGTCAGATCAATATTTTTGTTCTTGAAGGAGAAAGAAGATGTACGTCCCGCAACTTTTAGTTCTTTTACCTGAGAAAGCATGGTCAGCAGTTCTTCGGCCAAACCATCACCAAGATATTCCTGGTCGCGCGTTGGACTCATATCAGTAAATGGCAGTACGGCGATACTTTTTTCTTTTGTAATCTTTTCGGTAACTATTGAAAATTCATTTGTATTTCTTGATCTGAGTTTCAATCGGTCTTCAGATGGCTGAATTAAACCTAGAATAATTTCTTTCACCGCATTCGCCACCTTGTTTATCTGATCGCGATAATAGATATGGTTAATATTTGCTGCACGATCATCATTTGGCTTTAAGGGGCGATTTATTCCGGGTGACTTAAATATAAAGTCAACTGAACGCAAAGTACCTCCAAATTCATTTTCAAGTATGAAAATGTCTTCTGCATCAATGTCATGAATTTTTACAGGGAGAATTCTGCTGGCAACATTTCCATTACCCAACTTAATATCTCTGCCGAAAGGATCTTCCCTGGCCATTTTATTAAATGCACAAAATTCCTGTTGCCAGGCGAAACTTTTTATATCGCAATAGGTTTGAGAGATAACAGGTATAAAAACAAGGCACTTCAGTTTCTCTTTCAGTGAGGCATTTACATCATAAGTTTCTAATAACCCATCATGAGGGTTGATGTCAAAATAAACACTTACATCTTCTTTAAAGGTTGCCTCGAGTTCTCTCTTTAGATTGTCAACAAACTCAGTCACCCATCCATCATACTTATTATCTTTTTGGCGATAACTGATAAAGATGTCGTATTCGTAACCTTCGATAATGCTTGACA
>CAVVGP010000242.1:0-8525 GCA_963747625.1 uncultured Bacteroidales bacterium
CGCCCTACGCGCAATATACGCCGCACCAGCACGCCCCTCACCATTAACCAATTTATCCACGCAACGGTTCAGCTGCGTCAAGCAATCGCAGGCTCCTGCAGAGAGCAGGTTAATCCCTGGAGGTTAATGCTTGGCGCAGTCTGGCTTTTTTCGGTGCCGCGCCCGCCGGTCGCGCCTCCCGGAAGACGGGACGCCGGGACAGCTTCGGCGGCGCAGCTTGCGTCGGGTCGAAATCGCCTTCGGTTTCAATGGGCTGGCTGTCTTTGCGCGGGGCGGCCGGCGGCAAAAGCACGGGTTTGCGAAGCGTTTCACTCAGAATCAGCCCTAAAAGGCGCGTGCCAGCGTGACAGAAGCGTGACTCGCCAGCGCGGAGCGGAACTTTCCGCAATGGCGGGACGGCAGGCCGAGGGCACCCGGACGTGCCTCTTCCCGCCCGCTTTACCGGCTTCATACCCGCAAATATATTTGGCGGCGCGTAAACGCCTTCCGGATTCCCTCGATATCTCCGATACTTGCGCCTCCCCCCGCCGATTCTTCCCCACTATCCCCACATTTAGTAGTTGATTTCAGATTTTCGTACTAAGGCTTGACGCGCGCGACCGGGCTGGCCTAGCTTTCACCCGTTCGGCGCGCAGGTAACCGAGGTACGCCGGACCTCCCAAAAGGTTAACGGGACTGCTCCGGCCCTGGCGCGAGGCACAGGGCCGGTTTGTCTCCGGTGGGCGCATCGCGCGCCCGGTGGACGTCCGGCCGGCGGCTGGAAAAGTGGATGCGGCGGGGGGCCGGAGCCTCGGCCGGTGTGGGACGGACGCGGAGGAATGCGCGGTTCTGCGTCGCGGAGGGGGCGTCGGAACCCATATTATGGGGGTTTCCCCAGGGCGCCGGCGTGAAAAACGGTCAGGCCATAAAGGGGCAAGAGGATGCGGATCGAGCGGCGCTACACCAAAGAGGGAAAGTCGGCCTACGCGGAGATCGTTTTCCGTCTGACGACGAGCGAAATCCGCAATCCGGACGGCTCCGTCGTCTTTCAGGCGAGCGGCGTCGAAGTGCCGGAGCAGTGGTCGCAGGTCGCCTCCGACGTGCTGGCGCAAAAGTATTTCCGCAAGGCCGGCGTGCCGGCGTGCCTGAAGAAGGTCGAGGAGGAAACCGTCCCCTCGTGGCTGTGGCGCAGCGTGCCCGATGAGGCAGCGCTTGCCGGGCTCCCGGAAAAGGACCGTTTTGTCGGTGAAACCTCGTGCCGGCAGGTGTTCGACCGGCTCGCCGGCACCTGGACCTACTGGGGCTGGAAGGGTGGCTATTTCTCATCCGAAGCCGACGCGCAGGCCTTCTTCGACGGCCCCGCTACATGCTCGCGATGCAGATGGTGGCGCCGAACTCGCCGCAATGGTTCAACACCGGGCTTCACTGGGCCTACGGCATCGACGGCCCGAGCCAGGGACATTTTTAGTCACTTCAAAACCGGAAAGCTCATGCAGTCGGCTACGGCTTACGAGCATCCGCAGCCGCACGCCTGCTTCATCCAGTCGATCTCCGACGATCTCGTCAACGAGGGCGGGATCATGGATCTGTGGGTGCGCGAGGCGCGCCTGCTTCGCGGAAACTCCGGAGGTATTATGGAAGCCGCCATTCAGATAGCGGACCAGTTCCTTAAAGAGGGCCAGCTGATTGTTTATACAAAAGGACGTGCATCTCCCAGGAATGAAGCCAGGGCTACAGGCAAAGGAGAGTTTGAAACAGGCGATCTTGTTGTACTTATCGATGAGTGGAGTGCGTCAGCAAGTGAAATTCTGGCAGGAGCGCTACAGGATAATGACCGCGGAACAATTATAGGACGCAGGTCGTTCGGAAAAGGTTTAGTTCAGGAGCCAATTCCATTCTCAGACGGGTCCGGAATGAGGCTTACCATTGCCCGTTATTATACACCCACAGGAAGATCGATTCAAAAACCTTATAAAGATGGATTTGAAAAGTATTTCGACGATCTTAACCAAAGATATACTCATGGAGAATTTGAAGTGCCCGATAGTATTCATTTTTCTGACTCTCTGAAATTTGTTACTCCTGGCGGACATATAGTTTATGGTGGAGGAGGCATAATGCCTGACAAATTTGTACCTGTGGATACTACAGGAATTTCTCCATATTTCGTTAAAGCCAGGTCATTTATATACAAATTTGCACTTAAATATACTGAAAGCAACAGGGAGCTGCTGAAAAAATATACAACAGCCGGGGAGATGAAAAATTATCTTGATAAACAGCCTCTTCTAGATCAGTTTGTAAAGTTTGCTGCATTTCAGGGTTTAAAAAAGGATCCTGACGGACTAAAAATATCCGGAAATATAATTCATATTCAGATAGAAGCGTATATAGCACGCAATATCCTGGATAATAAAGGTTTCTATCCGATATGGCAGGAGATTGATACTACACTTAAATATGCTATTGATTTTCTGAAAAAGTAAAAAGCGGGCCCCTGCCCCCATTCAGGGGGGATGGGGCAAAAAAAATCAGGAAATCTTCTTCACAAACTCAGAAATAATTTTCACAGAGAGGTCTTCCTCTTCTACAAAACCCATATGACCCGATTCCTTAAGAACCACAACTTTAGCATCAGATGGCAGTTTTACCTGTGTCTGTATAAGATCACAAGGGATATAATTGTCAATTGAACCCAGTATCCAGAGGCAGGGAACTTTACCCTCCTCCATAAATGATAACCTCGAAGGCCGGATCATCATCCCGTTCAGTACTGAAATTATACCCTCTGCGCTAATGGTTGAAGCAATGTCTTTCGACCTCCGAAGGGCATTTGAGAATTTTTCGAGATTTGAAGGAGCAAACATTCTGATAACATTATCGGGATACATCAGGTTCTTTTTTCCTGTTTTGACAATTTCTATCTCTCGTTTTCTTTTATCAAGTGCAGCAGGAGAATCAGGAAAAGGCTGAGAGTGAAACAGACAATATCCCGAAAGATAATCAGGAAAGAATTCAAGGAATGCCAGAGCCACATAGCCACCCAGTGAATGTCCAGTCAGAAATATTTTTTTAAGGCCAATAAAATCAACAAGGTCTTTGACCATCTCTGCCATAAACTCCATGCTATGAACCTCCCCGTAGACATCTGACAAACCACATCCTGGAAGATCTATTGAAATAACCCTGAATTGCGACTCAAGTTTCTTTGCAAAACCGTTCCACACCTCCGATGTCTCAAGGTAACCATGAAGAAGAACTATTGCGACTCCATTCCCTGAATCAGAATAATGAATCTGTCGCCCTCTGTATGAAAAAAACATATCAATAAATTTATTAGATTTGTAAAGGTAGCCAATTATGAGGTAATAGTTTATTCCCCGATCGGATACATTGATTAGTGATAATTAGCATAAAATTGTAAATTTGATTTAATACCTCTAACTTTGATAAACTTCCTTCTTCCGACATAAAGATAAACTCTAAATATTTCATACCCGATGAGTAAAATTTTATTTTCCTCGATTACCAAGAAATTTGTAATGGCATTAGCCGGACTGTTCTTAATCACTTTTTTGCCGGTTCATCTTATTATCAACCTGATGTTGCTCAGAAATGAGCCCGTGTCATTTAATACTGCTGCACATTTCATGGCAACATTCCCTTTGATAAAAATAATAGAGGTTGTTCTGATTGGAGCAATTCTAATCCATATTTCATATGGCATCTGGATTCAGATCCAGAACTGGCTCTCAAGACCTGTAGGATATGTCAGTGGCAGCAAATCGGAAGTGTCATTTTTCTCCCGTTTTATGATCTGGACAGGATTAACAGTACTTACATTTCTTGTCCTTCACTTTTTCAATTTCTTTTTTATTAAACTTGGAATAGTCAAGGGAAATCCTGAAGATTTCTATTCTGTGGCTCACAGCCTTTTTAAGATTCCGGCATATGATATCATTTATCTCACATGTTTTGCACTGCTTGGTTTTCACCTTTATCATGCCTTTTATTCAGCGTTTCAGACGCTTGGGCTCAACCACCGGTTATGGTCTCCGGTTGTTAAGTTCTTTGCAGTGGTATATGCTGTCGTAATCCCTGCAGGTTTCGCCTATATTTCAATCACTTTATGGCTTTTCAGATAAATCCACGAGGAAAAAATAATAATCATGGAAAAATTAAATTCAAAGATACCGGAAGGTCCACTGGCGGAGAAATGGACCAGTTACAAATCTTCCGTTAAACTTGTAAACCCTGCAAATAAGAAGAAGCTTGAAATAATCGTCATAGGTACAGGCTTGTCAGGAGCAGGAGCATCCTCAGCACTCGGGGAACTTGGATATAATGTCAAGACTTTCTGTTACCAGGATTCTCCAAGAAGAGCACATTCTGTTGCGGCACAAGGGGGAATAAATGCAGCAAAAAACTATCAGAGCGATGGCGACAGCACCTACAGGTTGTTTTATGATATGATAAAGGGAGGCGATTTCAGAGCCCGTGAAGCAAATGTATACCGTGCTGCTGAAGTGAGCAACCAGGTTATTGATCATTTTACTGCACTGGGAGTACCTTTTGCACGCGACTATGGAGGAACACTTGATACACGTTCATTTGGCGGAGTTCAGGTATCAAGAACCTTTTATTCCAAGGGACAGACCGGACAACAATGTCTGCTTGGAGTATATTCGTCTCTGAACAGGCAGATTAAAAAAGGCACTGTTAAAATGTATCCGAGACGCGAGATGCTCGATCTCGTCTTAATTGATGGTAAAGCTCGCGGAATCATTACCCGGAACCTCATAACAGGTGAGATTGAAAGACATGCTGCTCATGCAGTCGTGCTTGCCACCGGTGGTTACGGTACAATTTATTACCTGTCAACTCTTGCTGTAAATTCAAATGCTTCGGCTGCATGGAAAGCACATAAAAAGGGAGCCCTTTTTGCCAATCCGAGTTTTGTTCAGATACACCCAACTTCTGTTCCCCAACTAAATGAGTTTCAGTCAAAACTTACTCTTATGTCGGAATCTCTGCGAAATGATGGAAGAATATGGGTTCCTAAATTAAAAGGGGATAAACGACCGGCTAATGAGATACCCGAGGAAGAAAGAGATTATTACCTTGAGAGGAGATATCCTGCATTCGGTAATCTTTTACCCCGTGATGTTGCATCAAGGGCGGCAAAAGAGCGTTGCGACGCGGGCTATGGCGTCGGTGAAACAGGACTGGCAGTTAATCTTGATTTCAGAGATTCAATAAAGAAACAGGGAAAGAAAGCTATTGAAAACAAGTATGGCAATCTTTTCGATATGTATAAGATCATTACAGGCATCGATTCATATGAAGAGCCTATGCGAATTTATCCTGCAGGGCATTATACCATGGGTGGCTTATGGGTTGATTATGAACTTATGACAACTATTCCGGGATTGTATTCCATTGGGGAATCCAATTTTTCTGACCATGGGGCAAACCGTCTCGGCGCCAGTTCCCTTATGCAGGCATCAGGCGACGGATACTTCATTCTTCCCAATACTATAAGCAATTACCTTGCCGACGAGATCAGAGTTTCAAAAATATCGACTGACAGGCCTGAATTCGCAGAAACCGAAAAAACAGTTATTGAAAGACTGAATAAATTCATTTCAATAAAAGGAAAACAAACCGCAACTTCATTTCATAAACGGTTAGGTAAAATAATGTGGGACTATTGCGGAATGGTCAGGAACGAAGAAGGACTTAAAAAAGCTCTGGTACTTATCAGGGAACTAAGGGATGAGTTCTGGAGAGACCTGAATATTCCCGGGAACTATACTGAACTTAATCAGGAACTTGAAAAAGCAGGAAGAGTGGCTGACTATTTTGAGCTTAGCGAGCTTCTGATAACAGATGCCCTGAACAGAAATGAATCATGCGGGGCACATTTCAGGGAGGAATATCAGACACCAGATGGGGAAGCACTCAGAAATGACGAAAAATATGCCTATGTGGCAGCATGGGAATATGCCGGGGAAAATAAACCACATATCCTTCATAAGGAAGAGCTTAAGTTCGAGTATGTGGAGTTGAAGGTAAGGAGCTACAAATAGGCACAGCGCTTAAAGTACGGGGCACAGGAAAATCTGAAGTCTCTGTACTCTGTGCACTGAGCTCTGAACAATTTTAGAAGATGATTTAAAAGTATCTGTCAGGATAAAATAATTCAAAGGAATATGAAGCTTACATTAAAAATATGGCGCCAGAAGAATGCAAAGGCTAAAGGCAGATTTGAGACTTACAAAATGGATAATGTATCTCCAAAAATGGCATTCCTAGAAATGCTTGATGCCCTTAATCAAAAGCTGGTTGAAGAGGATAAAGATCCTGTTGCATTTGATCACGATTGCCGTGAAGGCATCTGTGGCTCGTGTGGTATGTATATTAACGGGCATCCTCACGGACCTGTTCCTGCGGTCACCACCTGCCACCTGTCAATGAGATACTTTAAGGAAGGAGAAACTATCTGGATTGAACCATGGAGAGCAAAACCCTTTCCGGTAATAAAAGATCTAATAGTTGACAGAACTGCTTTCGATAAGATCCAGATTGCTGGCGGATATATTTCGGTAAATACCGGGGCTGCACCTGAAGCCAATTCAATCCTTATCCAGAAGAAAAAATGCTGACGATGCATTTGATTCTTCCATTTGTATTGGATGCGGGGCATGTGTGGCAGCCTGTAAAAATGCATCAGCAATGTTGTTTGTCTCAGCTAAAATATCACAATTCGCACTTTTGCCACAGGGTCGCATTGAAGCAAAAGAAAGAGCAAGGGCGATGGTTAAGAAAATGGACGAATTGGGATTTGGAAACTGCTCGAATACAGGTGCATGCGAAGCTGAATGCCCAAAAGAGATCAAACTCACAAATATTGCCAGGCTGAACAGAGAATTCTATAAAGCCTTCTGAAAATATTTTTGATGAGGATAAATTCTACTATGAATCGCAAAATATTCGTTAAAATTTTTACAGCCTGCACAGGAGCTTTCGCGGCGATTCCCTTATTGGTAATAAATGATCCATATTCCCTTACAGGGAAATATAAAAGTTTACATGGAAACGCCAGTGAACTTTCAGCTGATGTTGTAATCTGCGGGGGTGGACTTGGAGGATGTGCTGCCGCAATGGCTGCATTGCGCAACAATTTAAATGTTATCCTGACTGAGGAGACAGACTGGATAGGCGGACAGTTAACACAACAAGGTGTTCCACCTGATGAACATCCATGGATTGAGACACATGGAGCAACGAAACTATATCGTGAGTTTCGCAACTCAGTAAGACAATATTATAAACAAAACTATCCGCTTACTGACAGGGCGAAAGCTGATAAATACTTTAATCCGGGTGACGGAGCTGTTTCAAAACTATGTCACGAACCTAAGGTTGCACTTGCTGTACTCATGAACATGCTGGAACCTTATATTAAATCAGGGAAATTAATCCTATTAACATACTATACTATAGAATCTGCTGATTTTTCAGGGAATAAAGTCCATGCCTTAAAAGCAGTAAATAAACATCTTGCAAGAAGTTTAATACTTTCTTCTCCCTATTTCATTGATGCCACAGAACTTGGCGATCTGCTTCCTTTAACTGGCACAGAATTTATAACCGGCACCGAATCGAGGAATGAAACAGGAGAATTACACGCTCCTGAAAAAGCTGATCCGGGAAATATCCAGTCAATTACCTCTTGTTTTGCCATAGATTATATTCCAGGGGAAGAACACCTGATTGAAAAGCCAGAAGATTACAATTTCTGGAGAGATTTTAAACCAAAACTTGCTCCTTCCTGGCCTGGGAAACTTCTGGATCTTCATTACTCCAATCCTGCTACCCTGGCTTCAAAAGAGCTTGCCTTCAACCCTGAAGGGGCTGACACTTCACCACTATTTAATCTCTGGACCTACAGGAGAATAATTAATAAAGATAATTTCAGAAAAGGTACATTTCAAAGTGATATTACCATAGTAAACTGGCCTCAGAATGATTTTATGACAGGAAATCTGATTGGTGCAGGGCCGGAAGATTTTAAGAAGCTGACTGATAGTTCGAAGCAGCTGAGTCTATCCCTTTTGTACTGGTTGCAGACAGAAGCACCCCGTCAGGATAATGGATATGGCTGGCCCGGTCTTCGTCTCAGAAAAGACATTTTGGGTACTGAAGACGGTTTGGCGAAGTATCCATATATCCGAGAATCGCGACGCATTAAAGCGCTATTTACAATTCTTGAGAAACATGTTGGCAAAGAAAACAGGGCTCTGGTGACTGACAAGAAAAACTCAGGCAAAGCTGCCTTTTTTTATGATAGTGCCGGCATTGGTTACTATCATATAGATCTTCATCCTACCTGTGGCGGTAATAATTATATTGATTTTGACTCGCTTCCCTACCAGATCCCTCTGGGGTCACTTATTCCGGTACGCATAGAAAACCTGATTCCTGCAAATAAAAATATAGGAACAACACACATTACCAACGGATGTTACCGACTTCATCCAGTG
>CAVVGP010000243.1:0-5248 GCA_963747625.1 uncultured Bacteroidales bacterium
CAACAAATACTGCCCGGTCTGCATCACCGTCATGCGCTACCCGGAATACGTTGCCTTCCTTGCCACAACCAGGGAAGCAAGACCTTTGAGACCTTCCGGTGAGGGTTCCGGCAGTCGCCCGGGAAAGGTGCCGTCCATTATCCCATTTATGGTAAGCACTTTGCATCCCAGCGCCCGGAGAATTTCCGGTGTTGTTTTGCAGGCGGGACCAGATTACGGGATCAACCACGACGGTGATTCCTGTGCCAGGGTTTATCGGGGAAATGGTTCACAACCGCGGTGATATATTCATTAATCAGGTGATGTGCGATGACTTCTTTTCCGACCTGGTTCCACGATTGTAATTGGGGGGCATGATCAAAAACAAGAGATTCGAGTTTAAGAGTCTCTTCATCACCCATCTCAGTGCCATCCTTTTCAATGATTTTTACGCCATTATATTCCGGTGGATTATGGAATGCGGTGATCATCACCCCCCCATCATAATGCTCTTTGACGAGATACTGCAGGGCGGGAGTGGGTAATATGCCACAGTCGATCACATCGCAGCCAGTGGCAGCGGCCAGGTTTTTCACGGCCATACTGAGGGTTTCGCCTGACGTCCTTGTATCTCTTCCAACCGCAATGCGTCCTTTCCGCAAGGTCAAGTGCTTCTCCTATACAAAGTACCAGTTCCGGTGTGACGTCTTTACCGATGATGCCCCCACACCAATTGTGCCGAACAACCGTTTCTGCATATTTTTTGCGACCATTATCCTTTACATCCATCAGGTTTATTTCGTATCAAATTTTTCGAATGCTTCTACGATTCAATAACCTGCCCAGTTGTAGGATTGCGAAGCACGCAGTTAAAGATATCAAGACCCCCAATCACAATTTTCGGAAATGGACGCGTTTTAAATCTTTCAATAATTACAAAATCCATTTTTTCCGCAAAGAGCACGGAGAGGATCTCATCCAAGTTGTTCGAATGGAGTGCAACTACCGATTTATCAGAATCGATCCCAACAGAGATACTTGCACCGGCTTGAAAAAAAAGCGTGGCTTCTTTGTCCTTTTCCAACTGGTATTGATGATTTCCCAGATGTTTATCACCGCAACCTGACCTTTCTGTTTAAGCACGGAATCAGGGTATTGATAAACGTCGTTTTTCCGAAAATTGATCTTCCGACAATCTGGATAAGTTTCATAAATGGTTTTCTTCCGAATCGGTGATCAGCGGTTCAAAGGTATGTTCATTATACGGAGTGGGTGGTACAGGGTGAGTTTGTGAGGTATCCTGATTTATAGGGGTCATTGAATTCTCTGGCAGAGCATCTGAAACTGCGTTCACTGCATCCTGATTTTTCTGGTCTGGAATATTTTCTGCTATCCCCATTAGATACGGTATTAAATCTGCATTTGGTGATTCCGCTGGTAGATCTGATACCTGAGGTTTAGTAGGAGTCTCATCTAGTATTTGCTTACGGGATCGTTTTTTTCGTGTCTTTGTGCAGTGGAATGGAACATTGGAGAAGCTGCAGGATCACTCATTGCATTTGCCCTTCGTAAAAAAGTCGCTCCACATGAAGTTCGCGAAAGTAAAGATCTTCTTGAAGGTTTTCAGGATATGATCAGGTCACAGGGAATTGAAACGAGCTGGCCCGGATAATATGAAAAAAATTCTTCCTCTAAGTTTCTGAATGGAAGATATTGTATATTTGCCTGTATCCTATTTCAAAAATAACATAAAAACATAATCGTGTTAAGATTATCTCATAACGAATTGTTTAATCCTTAAACTATATAAATCCATGAAAAAAGCGCAATCACGCCGTGATTTTCTTACAAAATCAGCATTAGCAGGAATGGCAACACTTGCTGTTCCATTAACAGCCTGTGCAAGTAAAGGAAATGTTCCTGCACCGGTTGTTTATCCCGAGTCAAAATTAATCGTCCCAAAAGGTAATGCTTTGACTATTACCGGAACATTTCTGGATGAGATATCCATGGATATCCCTCATCAGAACTGGGGTGAGAAAGAGTGGGATATCGACTTTGGCCATATGAAGGCTATAGGTATAGACACGGTGATCATGATTCGCTGTGGTTACAGAAAATTCATTACATATCCCTCTGAATACCTTTTAAAAAAAGGGTGTTACATGCCATCTGTTGATTTACTGGATATGTTTTTAAGGCTTGCTGAAAAATACAAGATGAAATTCTATTTCGGGTTGTATGATTCGGGAAAATACTGGGATACAGGTGATATGTCCTGGGAAATAGAAAATAATAAATACGTCATCAATGAAGTCTGGAAAAACTATGGCAGTAAGTATAAGAGCTTTCAGGGTTGGTATCTCAGCGGGGAAATCAGCCGCAAAACAAAAGGTGCTATTGGAGCATTTCACGTTATGGGGAAACAATGCAAAGATGTTTCCGGTGGCCTGCCAACATTCATCTCACCCTGGATTGATGGTAAAAAGGCAGTAGAATCTGCTTCCGGTGACCTGACAAAATCAAATTCAATATCGGTGCAGCAGCATGAAAAAGAGTGGAATGAAATATTCGATGGAATCCATGATGTGGTAGATGCTTGTGCATTCCAGGATGGCGATATAGACTATGATGAGCTGGATGCATTTTTCTCGGTCAATAAAAAACTGGCTGACAAATATAAAATGAAGTGCTGGACGAACGCTGAAAGTTTTGATCGCGATATGCCAATAAGGTTCCTACCAATCAAATTTGACAAACTCCGATTAAAACTTGAAGCTGCTAAACGTGCAGGATATGATAAGGGAATCACTTTTGAGTTTTCACACTTTATGAGCCCCCAGTCAGCATACTTGCAGGCAGGCCATCTGTATGACCGTTACAAAGAATACTTTAACATAAATTAATTATGAAGGAAAATTCAAATCAGATTATATACGTTGTCTGGCTGTCTGTTGTAGCTTCACTGGGAGGATTTCTTTTCGGTTACGATACCGCTGTTATATCAGGAACTGTAGATCAGGTCTCTTTGCAGTTTCACCTTGATGATATTACAAAAGGATGGTATGTCGGATGTGCTCTTGTCGGATCTATTGGCGGCGTAATGATTGCAGGCTCACTTAGTGACAAATTTGGCCGTAAAATAGTACTCCTTCTTTCTGCTGTATTATTTTCGATTTCAGGAATCGGCTGTATGGTCGCCGGAAATGAGGTCCAACTTGTTATAGCCCGTATTCTTGGCGGAATAGGTATTGGGGTGGCATCGGTTATTTCTCCTCTATACATTGCTGAAGTTTCTGTTCCCAGTTTTCGCGGAAGACTGGTATCAATGTACCAGCTGGCAATAACTGTAGGATTCCTTGGAGCATATCTTGCAAATTATGGCTTACACCAATATTCGGTTACCCTTTTGGAAAAAGGTACTGCAACTGGTTTATATAATAAGATCTTCGGAACAGAGGTATGGCGTGGAATGCTTGGAATGGAATCCCTCCCTGCATTATTATTCTTCGTGGTACTATTTCTTATACCGGAAAGTCCCAGATGGCTTATAGTTAAAGGACAGGAATTAAAAGCTTCTGTTATTCTGAAGAAAATATATGGAGAAAAAGAAGCCGGAAACCAAATCAGTAATGTTAAGAATCTGGTTGAATCAGAAACAAGCACAAACTGGCGTATGTTGTTCCAGCCTGGTTTCAGACTGGCTCTTTTTATTGGTGTAGCACTCGCAATACTTGGTCAGTTTATGGGAGTAAACGCTGTTCTCTATTATGGTCCGACAATTTTCAAAGAGAGTGGCTTGTCCAGCGGTGATTCATTGTTTTATCAGTCTCTTGTCGGTCTGGTGAATATGTTAACTACTGTTCTGGCACTTATAATTATTGATAAAGTAGGCCGGAAACAACTTGTATACTGGGGAGTATCGGGAATGATAATCGCTCTTATTCTGATCGGTATCTTTTTTGCCTTTGGAACAAAACTGGGCATCCCTTCTGTCTTCCTACTGATTTTTTTCCTTTTCTATATCTTTTGCTGCGCTATATCAATCTGTGCTGTAATTTTTGTGCTTCTTTCCGAAATGTATCCAGTCAAAGTTAGAGGCGCTGCAATGTCGATTGCAGGATTGTCGCTCTGGATCGGAACTTACCTTATTGGACAACTTACACCACTGATGCTTACAATCTTTACACCTGCAGGAACTTTCTGGCTTTTTGCACTTATGTGCGTTCCATATATGCTGATAGTCTGGAAGTTATTACCTGAAACAACAGGAAAATCACTGGAAGAAATTGAAGAAATGTGGATTTTAAAGGGTAAGAGGAATCTCATCAAATCGTAATACTTAATAATTATGGAATCTCATTATTTATCAAAGCTTTACAAGGACGAATTGCTTAATAATATCTTGCCCTTCTGGCTCACAAAATCACAAGACACCAGATATGGAGGTTATTTCACATGCCTCGACAGAGCCGGAAATGTGTTTGATACCGATAAGTTCGTCTGGTTGCAGGGTCGGGAGGTATGGCAATTCTCGATGCTTTACAACAATCTGGAAAAGAATCCGGAATGGTTGAAATGTGCCTTGCAGGGAGGAGAGTTTCTTAAAAAATTCGGCCACGACGGGAATTATAACTGGTATTTTTCTCTTACACAGGAGGGAAAACCTATTATTGAGCCATATAATATATTTTCCTATACCTTTGCAACAATGGCATTCGGCCAGTTAAGCCTTGCAAGTGGCAACCAGGAATATGCTGATATTGCCAGAAAAACCTTCGATATAATTCTATCGAAGGTTAATAATCCAAAAGGGAAATGGGATAAATCACATTCCCGGGGTACAAGAAATCTTAAAAATTTTGCTTTACCCATGATCCCTTTTGGATTATTAACCTTCGATAGAATTATATCGAAGGTTTTTCTGGCAATATCGACATTTTCTTCCTGGTTGCCACTTGCAAGGCTTAACTGGCCGAATGCCATATTACAAAGGTATAGGAAAATATATTATATGGCTCAATAATAGGTTTTCCCTCCTGTGTAAGAGAAAAATCCAGTTTATAATTCCCGTCGTGGCCGAATTTTTTAAGAAACTCTCCTCCCTGCAAGGCACATTTCAACCATTCCCGAATTCTTAAGCAGATTGTTGTAAAGCATCAAAAATGTCATACCTCCGCGAGACAAACTTATCGGTATCGAACACATTTCCGGCTCTGTCGAGGCATGTGAAATAACCTCCATATCTGGTGTCTTGTGATTTTGTGAG
>CAVVGP010000244.1:0-19371 GCA_963747625.1 uncultured Bacteroidales bacterium
TTACAGGAAGTCCTTCGCATAATTTTTTCCCCAGTTCCACCTGTTCTTTAGAGACTGTAATACCTTCAACTCTGACATTATATTTCTCCGCAGCATATTTCCCGAAAGAACTCCAGCCGCAACCAATATCAAGAATACTCATGCCGGGTTCAAGGCAGAGTTTACGGCAGATTAATTCAAGTTTGTTCTCCTGGGCCTCATCTAAATTTTTCGCATTCTTCCAGTATCCGCAACTATATGCCATTCGTTTATCAAGCATATTCCGGAAAAGGTCATTACCAAGGTCATAATGTTTTTCCCCTACGATGAAAGCTCTTCTTTTGTTTTGAAGATTGAACAGCTGAAATGAAAGAAGCTTTATGATGATAGATAATTTTCGCCTTATTTTTTCATCGAGCTGAGCTCTTAAAACCTGGCATATAAACTCATCAATTTTTACTGCATCCCACCAGCCGTCCATATAGGATTCACCTATACCCAGCTCGCCCTCGGTGACAGCTCTCCTGTAAAACCCGTCATTGTGAATGATGATATCCCATGGGTTATTGCCGTTAATTTTAATTCCGGCAAGAGCTAAGATATCTTCCGTTATTTTCTTATATTTATTTTTCATGACTTATGCAAATTTAATGCTTAATTAAAAGCTTGTCAACTATTTTTTAGAGTCTTGCGGTCGTTTTGCAGTGAGGTCATGCAGTCTCAGTAAATTCATTTATTTTTGACAAGTAATTGAAAAATATCATACGATGAACCAGGAGAAAGCGATTATTGGATTTATAGGCTCAGGCGGTATTGCACGTTCTCATGTATATTCGCTGAATTCCTTGCCCTATTTTTACAACGACCTTCCGGAAATTGAGCTTCATGCTGTTTGTTCTGCCACGAAAGAAAGCCGCATTTTGTTTTCAAAGCGATTTGGGTTCTTAAAATCGTATGATTTGGATTCGTTTGTTTCTGATAGGGATATAAACACTGTCTTTATACTTGGTCCTAACAGGGTGCATTATGAACACCTGAAGGCAGTAACAGGTATGAGTGGTCTGAAACAGATCTATCTTGAAAAACCTGTTTGCTCAAATTCTGACGAAGAGAAAGCAGTTGCACAATTGGTTAAAAATCATTCACATATCAAAATCCAGGTAGGTTTTCAATTTCTTTTTTCAGCAACCATAACGGCTATGCTAAAGCTTTGGAAATCAGGAAAACTGGGGGACCTGGTACATTTCGATCTTAAATACTGGCACAGCGATTATCTTAGGAAAGAATACCGCGACCGCCGTTCATCGCGTCTTACACCGGCACCTGATGGCGGTGCAATGGCCGACCTGGGTTCACATTCGATAAGCCTGTTAATGGCATTTCTTGGTAACCGGTTGAGAATAACAAGCGCTTTGCAGGGTGGCCACTTTCCCGATATGAGTGAAGATTCGGATCTGTTCAGTCTTATTTCTGTTTATGATGATCTTTCCGGAGCTGTAGGAACACTTTCTGCCAGTCGCATCACTTCAGGAGCGGGTGACTATTTCTCAATTGAACTTTTTGTACAAGAAGGTGCTATTCGATATTCTACAGTTTCTCCCGACTCTTTCGAATTTTATACTGAGAACTCAGGCACATGGAACAGAAAAATCGTTGGAAGCGATTTCAGCCTTCCAGCAGTTTCCCTTCCCCTCATGTGCCTTCAGGATGGTTACGGTCAATGGTCCATGCGCATTATGTTTTCCTTACCGGTAACATAAATAAAGAATTTGTGCCCGACCTTAAACATGGTCTGGAAGTACAAAGACTCGTGAGCCAGACAGCGGAACAGCTGAAAATTTTCAGGAAATCGGTAAAAAGTGGAAAATAGAAGGTTGCTTGCTGGCCATGTGAAATAAGCCTTAAGCGTTTCTTTGCGCTATTTCACAGGGCTGGTTGCCAGGTGCCTGTTGCTTGTTGCTTGTTATTTTCTCTATATTTTGATGTGCAATTAAAAAATATCGAGTTTTTTCTTTCTTTCTTCAACATTTTTGTAAAACAGATTTGTAAAAGCTTCATTTGCATCTTTGAGAAGATAAATTTCTGTACCGGACTCCCTGGCATAGGGATTTTCAATAGTACCCATCAGTATGCACTCTTTAAACTGACCGGTTATTTGCTGGCCAGGATTTTTCCCCACTAACAGAATATTCTCAATCTTCTTTAAACAGGGCAGCCAGTAAATATAATCCGTATTGTATGCGTAAGCTTCAGGCATCTTTTCCCCTGTTGTAGTAATTCAATGCTCCTGCCTCACCATAATTATAACAAATAATCAGGGTATTTTCGCGCTCGTTTACAGGGATCAATTATATGCTGCAAGAGATTTATCTGCCATTTCATGCCAACCGAGCATATCTGCAAAATCCTGCGGAAGATTATGGTTTTTTCCGTCTTCCCATCGAAGAAGACCGAGCTTTTCAAAAGTTTTTGCATCTTGCCGGATCTCAGAAGGGGAATATATGGGATATACGACTTTGAGAGTCAGAAGAAATACTGTAAGATTAAGAATAATAAGAAAAGGCAGGACTACAGATCTCCATTTTTTTGAAGATATACTATCAATAAATATACTTCCATAAGCGATCATAACAGGATAAATACCCAGTGCATAATAGTCCTTTGCTTTCAGATACGCAAAAAGTGCCAGTACTGCCACAAACTGATTCCGATAAACCTGTAAGGTCTGAAGGACTTGAAAGAGAAAAAAGCAACAATTCCGCCAACAGTGAGCGGTAATGAGCCGAAAAAGAACAAGAGCTGACTTTTTAAGAAATCCATTGAGGTATTATTATCTAGCTGGTTGTGTTTCAATACTTTCATATGCTGAAAAACAGGAAAATGATTTACTATTTGCCAGATGATATTTGGAGATAATAATATTAAGCTTATTATCAGAGCTTTCCAGAACGAAGGATTTGTAAATATCTTTCTTTGGCTGGTTAGCAAAAAGCCAATTGCCAACCCTGCAATAAGAAACAGCAGGTTATATTTATTATAGAATCCGGCGGCAATTATGACTGATAAATAAAAGAGCCATTTTGTCTTTTCTGACTGTATGAATCTGATAAGACAATAGAAAATAATTGTCCATATAAAAATATCAAAGGAGTTAGGTTGGAAGAGTACATTAATTCTTGATAAAGCTGAGAATACCAGAGCTGATGCGGCCACGATCCTTGAAAATAGACTTCCGCCCATGGTTTCTACAATCATCCATGTAAAAACAATAGTCAGAGAGCCAAAAAGAGCAGGGAAAAAGCGATCCATATGATGCCTCCTCCAAACAGATATATTATTTTCGAGATTAATGCCATAAAAGGAGGCACACAAATATATCCAATGCCAAGATGATCTGCCTGGTTAAGATATAGAAACTCATCCCTGTGAAGCTCGTAAACCTGATTAACGAGTACAAATTGCAATAAAAGCTTTAGTGCAATCAATATTAACAGAATCCAATACAGCTTAATGAATTTTTGGAATTTCAAATACATATGTCACATTTTAAATTATAAATTATCAGGCATTTAACTTCCTGGGTCTGAATATGAAAGGTCATAAATTTCACCAAAAACAATTCAAGCAGTTATCATAGATATCGGAGGAGATTATTCCCTCATTTCAGATTTATATCTGCCATACCATTTGCATACGGGATACATAAGTACAACTACACCTGCCCATATCAAATATATTACTGCTAGTTCACTCCTCCTCCCGTTTTAGGTCTGCCATTATTAAATGCTCCAAAAAGCAGGTCCTTGCCTCCAAATCCCTGCAAAAAAAGCATTATAAACATCAGGGAATGAATAATATAAAGATGAATGATGAAATAAAAAAGAGGGACTCTTCCATAAACTGAAAGTATTCCGGTAAAACGGTTATTCACCTTTTCTGAAAGGAAAAGGACCAGGAAAGTTATGCCGAGAAAAAGTAAAATGAACAAGAGAGAGGGTGGGTATTTTGTAGTGTTTATGAAGGAAAGAACCGTAAACACTGTTGACTTTTGCAACGACCACCTGGAAGGATCTCCGTATATATTTATTGATCTGATGATGCTGAAAAGCAATAATGTTGTTAGTCCAATCTTAAAGAAAATTCTATTTCTTTTTTCTGATGGAAGCTCAAAAAATTCGCCGCATGCAAATCCTGCAAGCATAATACCCAGCCATGGTATAATAGGATAAGCAGTATAAAATGCAAAACCCGGAGTCGGCTGCATCAGGAAAGGACGGAATAAAACTGAAGTAATGTAAATCACTGCCGGATTAGAAGGGATTGTGATACCCTGCAGAAGGTTATGACAGACTATAATCAGCAATCCTGCAATTCCGATTATTCTTGAAGGTACTTTCAACAAAAATGATAGTACTATAAAACTCAAACCTATGGCTGAAATTACCTCCATTAACATGAGCCGGAAATGAATATCGAACCACAGAGCGAAATTAATTACAGTAAATTCAAGGATAATCAGCCAGATACCCCTTTTCATCAGAAATGATCTGCTTTTTGAAATATTATTACTTCTTTTAAATGAAATGTAAGCAGATATTCCTGCTAAAAATACAAAAGCAGGTGCACACAAATGAGTGATCCATCTGGTCAAAAATAATAAAGTTGTGGTCGTCTGAAGGTTGGTCGGACTCTGGGTCATTGAAGTCGAATGCATAAAATCCCTTACATGGTCCAGTGCCATTATTACCATTACCAGGCCTCTTGTAATGTCGATGCTTCCGATTCGCTTTAATTCCATCCTCAAAATACTATTCATGTTTCCGGTTTATGCTTCCCTGTAAATGTTATATTTAAATTTAATTTTTTAAAGGCATCAGTGCTGGAATCTATTCAATGAATTGTATCTAAGCTATTTGAGACCTTTGCGCCTGCCTGCCTCTAAACAGGGTTAACAGATTTCATGGTTTTTTTATATTGTATAGTTTTTGATTATCATCTTTTGCCTTCTTTACGAGGGAGGTTAGCTCATAATTTTCCAACTTGGCAAATGAATAGCCCAATTTTTTAAGTTTCGGAACTATCTTCTCCATGGCTTCTTTCGTATTCCATTCCGGGTGATTAAAATGCATAATGACCAGTGCTCCGGGTTTTATATTTCCCAGAACATTTTCTTCTATGATCTGTTTCCGGGTGTAAACGGCACGGCATCTCCTGACAGAACCTGGTAACTTATTACAGTAACACCTAATTTTGCTGCCATTTCAACGCATGCTTCATTTATAAAAGCAGTGGATGAACGATAGAAACGGGGACGATGGTTTGTCAGAGCTTCAATCTTTCGCGCATTAGCTTCAATTTCATCGAATGCTTCTCCCGTGTTTGAAGTGCCATGTATACCGTAAGCACTTTCCCCGTCGAAGGAACATGGCCGGTGGTTCAGCCCATGGTTCTCAATTTCAAATAATGTATCGCGACTAAGTTCCATGAATACAGGAAATTGTGCGTCTATCCACTTTCCAGTGATAAACAATGTAGCAGGAATTTTTTCAGCTCGCAGATAGTCTATCAATTCTTTATCATATCCATTTCCATTTTTTCCACCACAGGCATCAAATGTAAATGCGATTACTTTCTTTTGTGTCAGCAATTTTTCATCCACACCTTTTACAAATTCACCCCATATGCCCGGACTGGTGTGTGCAAATTCAGAGACAGTCTTTTTCTTTAATTCAGAATAGGATTTATCATTATTCAGTTTTTTCAGGAATGCAGTATTGGTAAACTCTTTTGGATCCTGGGAATATGAGGGTTTTACAAGGAATGAAATCAATAGACAAATGATAAAAATCCGCATTTGATAATATGTTAAAATGAGTTTACTCCTGACGTACCTGTCAAATTTAGCTTTAAATCCGAATCATCAGTCTTTCTCAGGTTAATTTCATTCACACCCTGACTTTTCCGCAGGATTAAATTGATATACTTCATAAGGAAGAATGAACATAGATTTATCACTCCACTTTCAGGGATTTTGATGAAAAATGGTCGTAAGATAATGATACAAATCAGGGTGCTTTCTTTTGAATTTTTCAGGACTGTCAAAAAAATATTCACTTACCACAGCCAGAAATTCAGCATTGGATGTAAGTGCATAAGGACTGATATCGGACCTGCCCTGTTCAATTCGTGTCATTTCCTTTTTTATTAATTCCAGCCAGGGAGCAACATATGCATGTTTGATCAATATTTCTGGAATGCCATCAGTAACTCCGTCGACATTGTCAATGAGATGAACAAATTCATGAATCCCGACATTGTTTTTATGATTGGTCTTATCGTAAGCATTTATCCAGATCAGGTTTTGAAATGATCATTGTACCGTTCATGAACCTGTTTCCGACCATACCGATTATGTGTTTCTCCATGTCCTTCAAAACGCCGGTCTGGAATTTTTCATCAAAACTGTTAGGGTAAATCAATATTTCCCTCAGATCAGGGTAATTGAATTCAGGAAATGCAAACATAGGGACAATGGCACTGGCGGCAACCATAATTTTAATGCTGTCGTCAATTTCAGTATCAATCGGTTCAATTTTTTTTGTTGCAAGAAACAGCTGTACCCGTTTTTCAAATCCGGCTTTTTGAGCCTCATCCAGATCGCAGTAAAACAATACATGTTCATTTAGATTACTGCGCCAATTTTCCGGAAATGGCTGAGTTAATATGCGCTTTTCTATTGTATTTTTTTTCAGGAAAACAAAATATATCATCGCTCCAAATGCTATAAGGACAATCAGCAATAAAATCAGTTTAACATAGAGAGGAGCCATAAAAATTATATTTAAACAAAAGTTTGTTGTTGATTTGCATGTATCACCCTCAGCAGAAAGTTTATCCTTTAATTAACTGTGTAATTCCTTCGACTGCAATTTGCAATCCGACACAAAAAATCAGAAATGCCATTAAGCGGTTAATAATTTTTTCATTATGTGATCCTACATATTTTATAAAACGATTAGCATTTACAAAGAATACAAATACCAGGATACAAATTATGATAACCGAGACTAATAAAGCTCCCGTATTTATCAAATATTGTGATAAGTTATCAGCGTTACCATGCGCACTCAAAGTAAACAGAACAGCTAAGGTACCGGCACCTGTGGTAATTGGAAATGTAATAGGGTAAAAGAGTTGATTATCCAGCAATGATATATGCTTCATCTCAGTTTTCTCATGTAATGTAACTGATTGATCTTCAGTTTTATCAGAAGAAAGAAATTCCCATCCTATTTTACATATCATTATACCTCCCGCCAGTTGTATAATCGGAACAGATAATCCGAAAAGTTCTAAAATCCAATGACCGGTGAGCAAAGTTATTGCACAGACGCAAAAGGCATAAAAAGAGATGCGTTTTACAGCTATAATCCTTTCCTGGTGTGATAATTCATTAAAATATGGATTTACTATAAAAGCTGTACCAATAGGATTAACGACCGGGAACAATGCAATAAACCCAATAAAAACAGATGGATAAACGAATGAATATATATTATCATAATTATGGTATTTTATTAAATTTTAAAGTGTCAGAAACTCAATCAGTTCAACAGGTGCCCCATTATGCTCTATCATGGCAACCCTTATTCCATCAGAAGGGGAGTTAGGTTCTGTAATTATATTAAAATCATGAGTTGATAATTCATAATTCAGATCGGCAACTTCAAATGCGACATGTGGTATTGTCTGTATTAATTTGTTTATGGGACTATTATCGTCAAATCTCATCCATTCTATTCCAAACGGACTGCTGCTGAATCCTGATACATGTAAGCCAAATTGTGGCAAGTGTACTTCACCGGGCATTACCTTATTGGTTGGTATTCCCAGGTGGTGGAATTTCCATCCCCATTTTTGAATTGATTCAGGAGATTCATTTTCCGGTCTGATATTTTTCATTTAATTCATTTTATATATTCCTGTCAAAGATAAACTTTAAATAAGTTGCAGTAAAAAACAATTGTACAATCAATATAGGAATCAATCCTGAATAAATTAAATTTAATTTAATCTTTTAATTCTCTGCCTCCATATGAGCAACACGTTAAGTTTATAAGTATAACTGTCGATATTCCCCTTGATACAAGCATCGGTGGTTGAATAATATTGAATCATTGCCATTAGTTTAATAATAAAACTTACTATGAGATGAAATTTACCATTTTGATGGCTTAAATTCCTGGTTGATAAAATTAGATTGTTTTTTGCTTCCGTAATTCTCAGGATTTAAGTTAATTTGCACCCGAATCCGGCCCGTAGCTCAGCTGGCAGAGCACGTGACTCTTAATCATGGGGTCGAGGGTTCGATTCCCTCCGGGCCGACAAGATATCAAGCAGTTATGATAAATTAGCATAACTGCTTTTTATTTGCATACATAATCGGATACATAAAATTCAATGTAAAATAAATTTGACTTTGGCCCTTGAGTATCTTAAATTAGAGTGTTTTTATAAATTAAAACGAATGGGATCATATACAGGTCCCAAAACCAACGACGCCCCAGGCAGAAATGCCAGGGGTTTTGCTTTATAATGCTTTTAGCTTTCTTAATTGTAACTTTATTTTAATTGCTTCGTAAAAGCAACACATTGAACCTGTTCTTATTTTAAAATGGACAGTGACCTATGAAATTTTATGTTAAGTGAAATTGAAAAACAGAAGCAAATTGAAAACAATTAAATTATTATCCTTCGGCGTTTCCGGTTTTTTGAGATCCAAATTGCTGGACTTTAGAATCTCTACCATAGAGGAGAAAATAGATAAACTGCAAAAATTGAGTTTATTCTTTCAACTTAGATTTGATAATGACAGTACTGATAAGATTAACAATAAGATTGAATATCTCACTAAAAGGAAGATGGAATTAACGACTATTTTCAATAATATTGCTGTTGATTTTTGGAGAAATCCCCAGTGGGAGTTACGTTAAATAAATTTGACTTTTGCTTTTTGATAACCTAAATTTGTTTTATAGCAGAAGAGGTTAATTTTAGGCTTGCCCCTGGAGAAATCCGGGGTTTTTTGTTGCCTTATCCTCACCTGACAATTCTGTTTTCTATCCAAAAACTGTTGATTAGAATCCTGCCAGGTGATTTATGGCTTCCGCAGGCATTTCGAAATGTACAATTGGATTCATTTTATTCATTTTTTATAATTTAAATTAATTAATTTCTTATTTATGTCTCTAACCTGAAATTCCATACATGGAAAGATTGCCGTAAAAATTATGCTTTCAAAAGTTGTTTTGATTCAGAATATTTTTTGAAGTTGTTAAGTATGGCTTGCCATCCTGCCTTCTGCATTTCATAAGGGTTCACTGTTTCAGTTTCAAATATTTCTACCACTTTTATTCCTGAATCCGAACCCGAAAACGAAACAACTACCCTTCGGCCATCTGCTATTGTATATTCGATACCTTTATGTTTGACTATTTTTGTGTAAACCCCTTCAAAATCAAACACTGCACTGCCATCCTTTGATGCCATGGTTGTTTTGAACTTTCCTCCGACCTTTAAATCATTCACCGCATATGGTGCATGCCAGTCATCTGATGCATAATACCACTTTGTAATATATTCAGGTTCAGTACAGTAACTCCAGATTCTTTCAATCGGAGCATTTATTGTTGTTTCAACAGTTATAGTCTTTTTCTTCACTTTTATTGTATTAAATGTTTGGTTATAAGTGCTAAAACACAAAAAATTAATCAAAGTTCAAAAGCTGGTGACTGGAAATGAAAGAACATTTAGAGACGATTCCCTGCATGCAGACTTTAAAATCATACTGATCATCTGTGTTCCAAAATATTATTTGATCATGATCATTTATTAATTAATTTTGGTAACTCATTTAATTAACGGAGGAAATCATTATGAAAACCAGAAGTTCATTTTCAGTATTAATCTTTTTTATAATTATCGCTATAGGTCTTGCAATTGCCTATTCCGCTAACAGTAGCCTTCAGGGACCGGGAACAATGGTAATAGGAGTAATTACGATATTGGCAGCTATTATTGTATCAGCTGCCATTAAGATTGCTGACCAATGGGAAAAGGCTGTAGTTCTTAGACTAGGGAAGTTTCAGACATTAAAAGGACCGGGCTTGTTTTTAATAATTCCTATAATTGATACCGTTGCATATTGGATTGACAATCGTGTAATCACAACATCATTCACTGCTGAAAAAACTCTGACTAAAGACACTGTCCCTGTCGATGTTGATGCAGTATTGTTCTGGAAGGTTCTTGATGCCAAAAAAGCTGCCCTGGAAATCGCCGAGTATAAAAATGCAATTAACTGGGCTTCGCAGACTGCTTTACGTGATGTGATCGGCAAGACAATGCTTTCGGAAATGCTCGAAGGAAGAGATAAGATGAGTGAACAGCTTCAGAGAATTATTGATGACCGGACAGAGCCTTGGGGAATAAAGATAATATCTGTTGAGGTTAAGGATGTAAACATTCCATCATCGCTGCAGGATGCAATGTCAATGCAGGCACAGGCAGAAAGAGAACGTCAGGCAAGAGTGATCCTTGGTGACTCAGAACGGCAGGTTGCAGAAAAATTCGGCGAAGCTGCAAAAACATATGAAAACAATCCTACTGCTCTTCATCTGAGAGCAATGAACATGCTGTATGAAGGTTTAAAGACTAACTCAACAATAGTAATTGTTCCAAGTTCGGCTCTTGAAACTATGCAGTTAGGAGGATTGGCAGGTATGACAGCCATGACTATGGGACTGACTCCTGGTGGAGAGAAAAAAGGAACAGAACCATCGAACACAAAATCCTGAGGCCTGTAATACTTAATTCCTGAAGATTTAATATTTAATATCTGTAGGTTTATTTGCTTAAAGGTATGTGAAGGATTAATGCGGCCATGCTTTTGGCCGCATTAACTTTTAAGCAGTATTCATTTAAGTCTCATGCATGCACCTTTAAGATCAATCAGGTTCGGTGGAAAGCTCGTAAATGGATGCATTATAGCACAATCCGTCTTTTGAAAAAACGTTTCTTCAAAGGTTGAACTTTCATTTATGCGAGATGTTATAATTATTATACGGATGGATATCCAAAAGAGAAAGAAAGCTATTTCAAATGAACAGAACAGCATTAATAACGGGAGCATCAAACGGAATAGGGTATGAACTGGCGAAAGTACATGCTGAGAAAGGAGATAACCTTGTACTGGTTGCCCGCCGAAAAGATAGACTTGATGAACTGAAAAAGGAACTTGAGGAGATATACAAAATTTCTGTTTTTACCTTAGAAAAGGATCTCTCATTGCCGGGTTCTGCTCTGGAAGTTTTTAATGAGTTGAAAAGTAAAGATCTTTCGATAGATTACCTGGTTAATAATGCAGGTTTTGGCGATTTTGGCCTGTTTGCTGAAAGTGACTGGAACAAGCAGGAAAGAATGATCAATCTGAATATTATGTCACTTGCTCATTTAACCAGACTCTTTTTGCCTGATATGATCAGGAATGGGAAAGGTAAAATTTTGAATTTAGCTTCAACTGCCGCTTTTCAGCCTGGTCCGACAATGTCAGTTTATTTTGCCACAAAAGCTTTTGTATTAAGTTTTTCCCAGGCCCTTAACGAGGAGTTAAGAGAGTATGGAATAACTGTGACTGCCCTTTGCCCGGATCGACAAACAGCGGATTCCGTTCTGCTGCCTCAATGGAAGGAAGAAACCCGTCGTTGCGAAAAAGTACTCCCTCAAGCAGGGAAGTAGCAGAATTTGGATACAGGGCAATGATGAAAGGAAAAGATGTTGCCATTCATGGATTTATTAACTCAATTTTGGCTAATTCAGTCAGATTCGCACCAAGGTCATTAGTTGTTAAACTGGCCAGGAGGACACAGAAAAATAAGTATTGAATAGTCTCTGGAATTAAATAAATGCAAACAATTTTAGGAGCAAACGGCACTATTGGTTCATTACTGGCAAAAGAATTAATGAACTACACCGATAAAATTAGGCTGGTAAGCCGGAGTCCAAGAAAAATTAATGAATCCGACGAGATCTTGTCAGCTGATTTATCAAATCCAGCTGTTGTGGACAAGGCTGTTGAAGGCTCTGACGTTGTTTATCTTGTCGTCGGGTTTGATTATAAACTGGAAGTATGGGAGGAGAAATGGCCGAGATTGATGAAAGCTACCATAGATGCATGCATGAAACATAACGCGAGGCTGGTTTTTTTCGATAACGTCTATATGTATGATATCAATTCAATCCATCACATGACCGAAGAATCACCATATAATCCACCGAGCAGGAAAGGTGTTGTAAGAAAACAAATCGCGCAGATGATTATTGATGAGGTGAAAGCAGGAAAACTGTTGGCTCTCATAGCACGTTCTGCCGATTTCTATGGACCGGACAATGACAAGAGCTTTGTGAATGAGATGGTTTATAAAAACCTGAGAAAAAGGAAGAGAGCCAATTGGTTTATTAATGCAGATAAAAAACATTCTTTTACATATACTCCCGATGCTGCAAAAGCAACAGCACTGCTTGGTAATACTGATGACGCATTCAATACCGTCTGGCACCTTCCAACAGACAAAAATACTCTTACAGGCCGGGAATTTGTAGAATTATTTTCAAGGGAATTGAAAGTTGCAAACAAACTATTTGTCATGCCGATTTGGCTGATAAAGATTCTTGGAATTTTTATACCTGTACTGAAAGAGATGCCTGAAATGATGTACCAGTATGACAGGGATTATTTTTTCGATTCATCAAAATTCGATAAGAGATTCAATTTCAAAACAACTACATATCAGGAGGGAGTCAGGAATACTGTGGAACAGGGAAAATAGGCAATATTTGCCGGATGCTCGTTCTTTGCATCAAAGACCCTTTTTTGCCCTGCGCCCTGTTCCTTCTGAATCAGCCTGTTATAACATATTTCTGAAACTCCGGATAATAAAGACTACCTTTGCCGCCATTCTATCCGGTTAATAAAACTGACATACCGGACTTTATAATTTAATTATTTATACATGGAGTTTGAAACATTGAACATTATTGACCCGATTCTTAAATCGTTGAAAGAAGAGGGATACGAAATACCAACACCCATCCAGGTTCAGGCTATACCTATTGTCCTGAATGGAACAGACATGATAGGGTGTGCTCAAACAGGTACGGGAAAAACAGCAGCTTTCGCAGTACCAATTTTACAACTGTTGAGCAAGAACAAAACATATGAAAGGAAGAAAAAGATAAAAAGTCTGGTTGTTACACCCACTAGGGAATTGGCAATACAGATCGATGAGAGTTTTAAAGCATATGGCCGTTACACAGGATTAACAACTACTGTCGTCTTCGGTGGCGTAAATCAGAATCCCCAGACTAAGGCGTTGCGTAACGGCGTGGATATTCTTGTCGCAACTCCAGGTCGTTTGCTTGATCTTATGAATCAGGGATTCATTTCATTAAAGGATATTGAGATTTTTGTACTTGATGAAGCCGACAGAATGCTTGATATGGGTTTTATACACGATATCAGGAAGTTGCTGGCTGCTCTTCCGCAAAAAAGACAATCTCTCTTTTTCTCTGCGACAATGCCTCCAGAAATTGTGAGACTGGCAGGTTCAATTGTGTATAAGCCTGTAAAGGTTGAAGTTACACCTTCTGCATCAACAGTCGATATCGTTGACCAGTTTGTCTATTTCATTGACAGGGCAAATAAGAACTCATTACTGCTTGAATTATTGAAAGATGAAAAGATAAAAACGGCTCTTGTATTTACCAGGACAAAATATGGAGCTGATAAGGTTGTAAGAGTACTTAAAAAGAAAAATATCAGTGCTGAAGCTATTCATGGAAACAAAGCACAAAATGCCCGGCAAAAAGCCCTCTCAGGTTTTAAAGCACAGACAACAAGAGTGCTGGTGGCAACCGATATTGCTGCCCGTGGAATTGATGTCGACGACCTGGAGTATGTAATAAACTTTGAAATTCCCAATATCTCTGAAACATATGTCCACCGCATCGGAAGGACAGGCAGGGCGGGTGCCAGAGGAACAGCAATTTCATTCTGTGATGCGGAAGAAAAGGAATATCTGAAAGATATCGAAAAGCTTATTACAAAAAGAATACAGGTTGTTGAAGATCACCCTTTTCCTCTTATGGATAATTTTCCTGTTAAAGCTATTAAAGAGCAGTTTAACAGCCATATACCTAACAGGTTCGGTTCATCCCGGAATCTTATTCCCGATCGCAGAAACCGAAGACGATAAACCAGGACTGGATAATCTAAAAGATACTGATTGTTTCTGACGGGTATAGAATTATTTTGCATTAATTTGCCCAGAGGAATTTAGCATAAAATATCAGGGAATATGAAAAGATATCCGGTTATAATATTTTGCCTGCTGATTTCAGCAAATCTTTACTCCACGGGAAAAGATACCAGGGAAAATTTTGGTCCGAACGAAAGGATGAAGCAGCTCAGGAACGAAGTTTTCATAAATCTTACCCGGAACATTCTTCCATACTGGTCAACCAGGATGGTTGACAGTAAAAACGGCGGATTTTATGGCCGGATTGATGCCAATAACGTGGTTTACCCTGATGATGACAAGGGAGGAATACTGAATGCCAGGATTTTATGGACATATTCATCAGCATATCGTATACTTAAAGATACAGCATATCTTCGGCTGGCCGCCAGGTCAGAAAAATATATAATGGCTCATTTTATTGATAAGGAGTATGGTGGCGCTTATCGGAGCGTCAAATCAAACGGGGAGCCATCAGATACCAGGAAACAGATATATACCCAGTCATTCTTTATATATGGATTAACTGAATACTACCGGGCAACCGGCGATAAGGAAGCTCTTGAAACTGCAAAGCAAATATTTGAACTATTTGAAAAATATGCTCTGGACAGGAAGAATGGCGGTTATTTCGAAGTTTTTTCCCGCGACTGGAAACGAACCAATGATATGCTGATAGGTGAAAGGTCGGTGAATGATGAAAAAACTATGAATACCCACCTTCATATTATTGGAAGCATATACCAGTCTTTACAGGGTATGGCCTGACAAGCTCGTGGCAGATCGCCTAAAAGACCTTGTTGAAATATTCCTCAATAAAATAATTGATCCACAAACATATCACCTTATTTGTTTCATGGACAAAAGCTGGAAAAAGACTTCTGCAACAGATTCATATGGTCATGATATTGAATCTTCATGGCTTTTGCCTGAAGCAGCAGGTTTACTTGGTGACTCTGTTTTACTTGCAAGAGTAAAAAAAGTAAGTGTTAAGATTGCTGATGCAGCTCAAGAAGGTTTGCAGGCTGATGGCAGTATGATATACGAGAAGGATAATTCAGATGGACGGATAAACGCTGAAAGGAGCTGGTGGGTTCAGGCAGAGACAATAATAGGCTACCTGAATGCTTACCAGATGACAGGAAATGAGAAATATCTCAGTAATTCAATAAAGTGCTGGGATTATACAAAAATTAATATTGTCGATAACAAAGCCGGAGGATGGTTCAGTTCATTCTCGGAATCAGGTGCAACAGGAACAGGAGACAAGGGTGGCTTTTGGGTATGTCCTTATCATAATGGCCGAATGTGTATGGAAATCATTGAACGTGTGTCAGATAATTAAATAAGAAGGTTTTTTGAAAATTTTTCCCATATTCTGTACTAAAACAAATCACGCTTATTATATTTGAAATATGTATTTTTATCTTTCGTTTATTTTAGTCAACACTTAATGATTTAAGATGGAAAATAGTACACGTCGGGATTTTTTGAAGAAAACTCTGATAACTGGTGTCGGAGCATTCACGTTTCCTGAAATCTTAAAACATTCTTCTTATTCACAATCGAAAAATAATAAGATTATTCAGTTTGCCCAGATTGGATGTGGAAGAGAAGGAACTGTTGATTATACAGGAACAATGCAGCATACAGATCTTTGCAGGATAGTTGCGGTTTGTGATCTTGATTCGAGAAGAGCCGAAATTGCAAAGAGAACTGTTGAAAATTTTTATAAAAACAAAGGGGAATCGAATGTTGATATAAAATCCTATCATGATTTCCATGATATTCTTGCCCGTCCCGATATTGATGCAGTAATTGTAAGTGTTCCTGATCATCAGCATGCTTTTGTTGCTGTTCAGGCAGTTCTGTCCGGAAAGGATGTTTATGTTCAGAAGCCTTTAACTTATTCAATATCAGAAGCTATAGCACTCCGAACTGCTGTTGAAGCTAAAAAGAGAATCGTTCAGACCGGCAGCCAGCAACGTTCTGAAAAACCATGGAATACATTTCGGATTGCAAGTGAAGCAGTGCGTAATGGCCGTATAGGAAAAATTAAAATAGTAAAGATCGGTATCGGAATAGATAAACCAAGTGGTTTTAAACCGAAGCCTCAAACTCCTCCTTCAACTTTTGATTATGAGCAATGGCTTGGAGCAGCGCCCGAACAGCCTTATATGGAACTCCGGTGCCATCCTCAGGACAATATTGAAGGCAGGCCGGGGTGGATAACCACAGAAGATTTTGGATTGGGAATGATAACGAACTGGGGTGCACATCATATGGATATTGCCCAATGGGCTATGGGAATGGAGCTCAGCGGTCCGTTGTCGGTCGAGGCAAAAGCCGATTTTATGAAAAATGATATGTGGACAGTTCACACATCATATCATGTGGAGATGATATATCCGGAGAATATAAGGTTGATACTGGATAATAATTTTACCAATGGAATTCAGTTTGAGGGTTCAGACGGCACTGTCTTTTGTGCCCGTGGCAGCGAGAGAGTCACTGCCAGTGACCCATTTAATCCGGCTGCCGATAAGCAAGTTTCACTCTGGGCCAGCGATGATCAGATCTATATCCAAGGGTCGGACCTGAAGGTAAAATATGGATGCCAAGTAGTGATCATTACCGGAACTGGCTTGAAAGCATAATAAGCCGGAATGAAAACCGATTGCACCTGTAACTCAATCGAGCCGGAGTCTTGAAGCTTGCGCAATAGCCTGGATTTCAATGAAATTGAACCGCAAGCTGAGATGGGATGCTAAAAAGGAAGCTTTTATCCATGATAAGGAAGCTGATGCCATGATGGAACCGAAAAGCCCGCAAACCAGAGTATGATATAGCGTTGATAATGAAGAATGCCGGATTATCCTAAAACTGATGATTATATAACCTCTTAACCCTCCCGGGCTTTCGGGAGGGTTTTTTATTACTTTTTATCATTTTCACTTTTCTGAACCTTTATTTCATTATTGTCGCGAGCAAGTTTGGATGTGTGGGTATAAATTCAACCAGAGGATGATATCTATAAGGTTCTGTTTTTCATTTAAGCATGATTCATGTATGATCGTAAATTGTTTAAAACTTCATAACGGGATGGTTCACCTGTAATTAAAAAAAAATTCAGGTGACGGATATCAGATTAATTAAGATCTTCTTTAATGAGAACCCTGGGATAACTGTGTTAAAAAGGAATATGGGTTAAATGTCATTGATTTTCAGGGTAAAGAAACAACTATTTTGCCTTTTGTTTTTCCTGTTTCCAACTGCAGATGGGCTGCCTGTATTTCATCAAAACCATATATTCCCGAAATATGGGATTTAACTATTCCATTCTTTAGTAAGTCAGATATCTCCTTCATGTTTTTGCCATCAGAATGTACAATGAATGTGTCCCCATTAAGGCCTTTTGCAAATGCTTTCTCCCTGACAAGTTCTGAAGTGCCTGAAGAAATGCTTATAATTGTTCCTCCCGGTTTCAACACTTCCAGGGAACGGTCAATATAATTTCCGCCTATTGTATCCAAAACTAAATCGACATCCTTTGCCAATTCTTCAAAAGTTTGTTTTTCATAATCTATATGTTCTGAAGCTCCCAGGCTAAGAACAAAATCCCTGTTCGCACCTGATGAAGTACCAATAGTATAGGCACCAAGATGGTTTGACATTTGTACAGCATAATGACCTACACCACCGGCAGCAGCATGAATCAGAATTCTGTTACCCGGATTTATTCCGGCCTTTTCTCTCAGTAATTGCCAGGCAGTCAGTGCAGCTAACGATGCTGCTGCAGCTTCTTCATGTGATACATTAGCTGGCTTTAATGCCAGGTGTGATTCAGGGGCACTTATATATTCAGCATATGCTTTTCCATGTCCGGGGAAATTTATCATTCCAAAGACTTCATCGCCATTTTTAAAATTTGTCACATATTTACCTGTCTTTCTGACAATGCCAGAAATATCCCATCCTAAAATCATCGGATTGCACTCTTTCAGCCTGGAAGCCTGTCCTTTTTCCTGGCGTGTTTTAATATCTACAGGATTTACACTGAAAGCTTTGACTTTTACCAGGACTTCATTATCACTTATTTCAGGAATTGGTATTTCAGTCGTGACCAGGTTTTCCACTCCACCGAAACCTCTTAATGTAATTGCCTTCATTTTATTATTATTGAATTGATGATACTTACAACATTTATAATTAAAATATGTTTGTAAAGGATCTATTTTCAGTTTTCATAGCTGTTAAGAATCAGATTCCTTATTGAATATCAGCAATTTTAAAAAATATCGGACAAAAAACCCGGGAAACATTTTACATAATATTTGTTTCCGAAGTTTATTTGGCTTACTTTTGCAGCATGAATGAAGAGTTGAAAAATATTCTGGCGAAAGTACGGGAATTATATACTAAGTACGGGATAAAGAGTATAACCATGGACGATGTGGCAAGGGAGCTTGGTATTTCAAAAAAAACTCTTTATCAGTACGTTAACGATAAAGATGACCTTGTTGGAAAGTTTATTGATAATGAAATATCGCTGAGGCAGGAAGAAATATGTAAATGTTTCGGAAGTGGATTTAATGCTATTGAAGAGTTATTTGAGATATCAATCCTGATGAATAAATATATTCGGGAACAGAATCCGGCAACTGAACACGACCTGCAGAAATACTATCCCCAGCACTTTCAAAAAACATTGAAAGCCCGAAGAGATGGAGTTTATAACTACATTCTGCTTAACCTTACAAAAGGTATTAAAGAGGGGCTTTATCGTAATGACATGAACAATAGTATAATTGCAAGGCTTTACCTGTGGAGGGCAGAAAAATACGAATTTTAACGACTTGTTTACAGTGGAGGAGTTTACATCTATCAAATTATTTGTGGAACTTTTAAATTATCATGTTCGAGGTATAGCAACAGATAAAGGGATTATGGTGTTGGAAAAGAAGATAAAAGAATTGGAAAATAGTTATAAAAAATAAATAGTACACATGAATCAATCCGTGAATATTTTTAATGTTTA
>CAVVGP010000245.1:0-6458 GCA_963747625.1 uncultured Bacteroidales bacterium
CTTGACGAATCACATGACCCGTCCCGGCGGACATACCTGGCCTTACTGGACCAATTCAGTGAAATATCAGTTCCTGTTTATGAGCAACTATTTTAATGCTGCCAGACAGTGACCTGTTATTTTTTCTGAGCTTTTAAAAACGACTGGTACCACAGATAGCTCTCTTTCGGATAGCGTTCCTGTGTCTTGAAATCTACATAGGTTATACCAAATCGTCTTGAGTAGCCCATTATCCATTCCAGATTGTCAAACATGCTCCATACATAGTACCCTTTGATATTAACACCATCCTGAATAGCCTGGTAAAAAGCTTTTATATGTTTTTAAAGACAGGCTTTTCGAAGAACATCATTTCTTTCCCTTTTTCCAGTTTATCATCTGTACTAATATCAGCTCCGTTTTCAGTAATAATTATTTCCGGATTATTATATTGCTCCTTTAAACTGAAAGACCTTTGACAAATGTGCAGGATTTACAAATCCGTAAAACATTTCACGCTTATCAGGATTCTTCCCGTTTACAAGACCGAACCTGCACCCGGTTTTTCATTGATACATATTGACGCGATAGTAATTTATTCCCATGAAGTCTGTTTTGGCTGATTTTATGATTTCCATATCACCGGGCTGTATTTCTCCGTATTGTGAAGCCTTTAAAGGTCAAAAAGTTCAGCAGGATAGGAACCTTTGAAAACAGGATTTCATAAACAGATTATTCCATGCCTTCTTTACTAAATTCAGTGAGGCTTTTCCTGTCTCGGATCTGTGCTATCAAGGTCACAAAGCATGAAATTATAGGTAATTCCTATTTTCCCGCCCAGTTTCTTCCTGTGATACAGATTTACAGTCTCGGCATGAGCCAGCATTATATGGTGAATATGTGCAAAGTGTTCGGAAATATATTTTTCAGAAGCCGGAATTGAAGGCATTTGTCCATGATCTACAGCATCAAAGACCGGTTGCAAAAAGTACATTTCTATGGAAGGTTCATTAAACGTAAGGAATAATTTTACACGGTCCCCAAACCTGTCAAAACACAGGTTTGCATAATCTGTAAACCATTTCACACATTCCCTGTTCATCCAGCCGCCTTTATTTGCAAGTGCCAGTGGCATATCAAAATGATATAGCGTAACCATGGGTTTGATGCCTTCATTTATAAGTGTGTTTATTACAAAATTATAATAATCAATACCCGCTTCATTTACTTTCCCGGTGCCATCCGGCAAAACACGCGACCATGAAATGGACAAACGGTATGTATTGATCCCTAAATCTTTCATTAACTTGGCATCTTTTAAGAACTGAGTCCTGTCATATTCGTTAATTGAGACGTCCCCATTTACATCTTGCCCTGTTGTCATTTTAGCAAGACTATAAGGAGGATTAAGGTACTTGTCCCAGATATTGGGTCCCCTTCGTCAGCTTTGGTGCCACCTTCGACCTGGTAAGCTGCAGAAGCTGCACCCCAAAGAAAACCTTTAGGGAATTTTAGTATCTCACTTTTCATGTTCTGAGCTTTTAAGGGTTGCATTAAACCAACACAAAGCATCAAGGGTATCCAGACTGATTTCATGTTTTTTCAGGTTAGGTATGTAAAAATTAAGTTATTCGGTATTAAGGAATCGTAAGTCAAGATTATTAAAATAGATTTTATCGTTCAAAGGTAACATTTATTTTATATTCCGTAAAAAATACGTAATATTATCGTTTATTTGTCAAATGAAGGATATGGATTTATTTCGGGATAAAATTTTAAACGGACCTAATTATTTCCTGCGGAATGTTTCTATTGACAACGTAATTTTCGGTTATCATAAAAAGGAACTAAAAGTTTTACTTCAGCGTCCGCAGGGATTGAATAAATGGACAGTAAGCGGCGGCTATATAAAGAGGACCGAGAGCATTGAGGAGGCTGCCATCCGGATTGCAAGGGAAAGAACAGGTTTGGAGGATTTATATCTGAAACAGTTCAAAGCATTTGGAAGTCCGACAAGGACCACAGACACTGAGATCCCGATAAAACTGACAATTCCTGATGGCGATCTTAAGGCTGATAACAAAAACTGGATGCTTGACTACTTTGTGACTCTTGGATTTTATACACTTACTGAATTTGACCTGGTAAAGCCCACAGGTGAATTCTATACTGAAGAATGCCGTTGGTTTGATATATTAAATCTTCCAGCTCTCGTATTTGATCATAAGATTATTATAGAGGAGGCATTGAAGTCTCTCCGTCTTCATATTTATCATTTTCCTATAGGATATAAATTACTGCCGGAAAAATTTACCCTTCCCGAAATAACATCTCTTTATGAAACTATCCTGGAGAAAAAACTTGATGACAGGAATTTTTCAAAGAAGCTGCTGGCTACAGGTATAATTATGAAACTGAATGAAAGAAGATATATTGGCCCTCATCGGTCCCCGTATCTTTATGTGTTTACCAAGCTGAAGTACGATGAGGCCTTGAACAATGGAATGGTCCTGGCCATATGACCTTATGATCAGTATCGAAAATTAAAGGTCAAACGGGTTGACGAGATATGTTTGTATACATTGGATGGTCATGTTATTTGACTGCAAAAATGATATAGTTATCAGGATTAAAATTGTCATTTAAACTTTTATGTATTATGAAGAAAATTTTGTGTTTTTCTGTTGTAGCGGTTATGGCGCTTTTCGTTACCTCTTCGGTACTTTCTGGAGCTACTGTTCCAAAAAAGCGCATGGGGATACAGGTTTATTCAGTAAAAGGCTTTGAATCAGATGTTACCGGGTCGCTTAAAGCCCTCGCTGACGACGGTTATACAGAGTTGGAAATTGCCAATTACAATGATGCCACCGGACTGGTCGCCGGTTACAAACCTGCTGAATTTGCTGCTCTGGCAAAAAAATATGGCCTGGAAGTTCTTTCGAGTCATGCGCGTGCCAAATTTGATGTGAAAGATGAAGCAGGAACACTTGCAGCATGGGGGAAGTTATTTGATGACCATAAACTTATGGGATGCAAATTTGTAGTTTTACCTATGAATATTTGGTCAGGGAATATGGAAGGTTTTAAGGCAGAGTGTGCTCTGATGAATAAGATAGGTGATGAGGCCAATAAAAGGGGAATCAAATTCGGTTATCATAATCATAATATTGAGTTTGCCACTATGCCAGGCACTGACCAGAGATATGAGGACTTGCTTATAGCAAATACTGATCCTGGCAAGGTATTTTTTGAGATGGATGTATATTGGGTGACTATAGGAGGTCAGGATCCTGTCGCTTACCTTAAGAAATATCCGAACCGTTATAAAGCCCTCCATATTAAAGACGAATATGTGATAGGAGCTACCGGGAAAATTGATTTTAAGGCCATTTTCAATCAGTTCTATAAGAACGGATATAATGACTGGTTTGTCGAGCTTGAGGATAAAATGACGCCCGAACAAAGGGAACAGTCGCTGAAAATGATGAATGCTATGGAAAACATACAGTCAAAGGGTGGCAGCATGAAAGATCTGATGGCTGAGATGGCAAAGAATCAGCCTAAGGCAGATAAAGGTGCCCCTCAGCCCGCAAATGGCAATCTCCAGGATCCCAATGCAGTTTCTGAAAAACTTAAAACCTCGCTTGAAGGAATCAGGGAAAGTGCCGATTATCTCCTGAGATCAGATTTTGTCAGATAATTCAGGTCAAAATATATTTTGTTTTTCAGACAAAAATTAAAGCCATCTGGTAAAGTATTTATTATCAGATGGCTTTTAAAATATTAAAATGAAGTGAAGCGAAGAATTTCCTGCTAACTTGATAAATTACCCGTTAAATATTGATATTTTTTGTAATCAAAAAGATTCCTCATATAAGTTGTTTCAGGGCTGACCGGAATGGCTTATTTTTGTCCTTTCAGGGAGCTTCAGAATATAAATGATTTGGTGAGGCCAGTTTACCATTCAGGCTTTGTATCTGAACGAATGCCATCGTCACGTGTAGACTGAACAAGCGAACCCTCATCAACCTGTACACAAAAGTATGTAAGAGATTCATTATCATCAGCTTTTAGACAACGAAAAGTGGCCGGGGAAACTCTCACGGCGCTTCCTTCTCTCACCGGGATTACCTCACCGTCAAGCCAGAATGTGCCTTTGCCCTCTGTGAACAGGTAAATTTCCTCATTCCTCTTGTGGGCATGCGCAAAGGGGCTGCACTTTCCGGCTTCCATACGATTGGCGGAAATCTCCGCGCCGGTCAGTGACAATGTGTCTTTTAGCATTACTCTGCTGATATTATCAAATGGTCCGAGCTCCGTAACGCTGTATTTCTTTTGCTGTTCCATTTTACGCGGGTATTTAGTTAATATATTATCACTTAGCAACTTTGACACAGATTAACCGGCTTTGATTGCGGATTATGAGCTTGCCTTCTGCAAGTGCCAATGGTGCCCAGTTTTGATTTGTCGATCCTTTGAAGCCGGGTTCCGGTTTAAGCAAATCTGATGTTGCAATCGGCTTAAACGCTGATGGATCAGGCTCAATCAGATACAATTTACTTGCTCCATCTGTGGCAAGAAGTAAACCGTCAGCCAAAATAAGACCGCCTTTATCAAATAATGGAGATCTCCCGGTTTTCCATTTGACCTGGCCATCCATACTCATACAAACCAGCCCGTCTTTTCTTTCGTTGGTCGAATATTGCGCATAAAAATAGCCATTGATCAGAACCGGAGGCTGTGTATGTGCGCCAAAATCACGATTTTTATAAAGTTCCTTAACCCCGTAGCTGCCGTCAGCTTTCTTCTCAATTTTTATCATTGCAGCACCGGCCTCATATCCCCCCGTTATCAGTATCCTGCCTTCACCGGCATCAACTGCACCTGGGACCGGAATTCCACATTGCCAGTTCGTATATTCCCAAAGTATTTTCCCGGTAAGAGGGTCTATTCCAATCACTTTGCCACCACTAGCACTTTCTCCCCTGCCGGATGCAGCAGTTATCATAACGACCTGACTGGCACCGCCAACTTTTACAATTGCAGGGCTGACATATCCGACGGGTCCAAGAGATGGAGTTTTCCATTTAACTTTACCAGTAAGTTTGTCATAAGCAACAACCCCTGCCTGAGGAGCCTGTGAAGCCAGAATGACCAAATCGCTATAAACTAATGGACACTGCGTAATTGCCCATTTTGGAATTTCACCGCCCCCGAAATCCGTCCAAACATTCTTATTCCAAACCGGTTTGTGTGTGCTGATGTCTATGCAATACAGGTTTCCATAAGGGCCACATGAATAAATACGGTTACCATCTATCGCTGGTACACTTCGTGAGCCGGGAAACATGACCGAACCGGGAGCCGGGTAGCCAAAACTCCAGAGTTCTTTCCCACTGGAAAGATCAAAACACCTCATTTTATCGCCTACCTTGTCATCCCTGTCCAGTAAATAGACTTTACCGTCTTTGGCAACCGGGCCGCCATAACCAATACCAATATCTGCACTCCATAAAACATCCGGCCCTTGCTGAGGCCAGGAGCGTAAAATGCCTTTCTGTAGTGATGAACTATTTCCATCTGGACCAAGGTACTGCGGCCAGTCTTGTGCATAAATATTCGATATACTAATAAATAAAATAATCACGGCAATCAACATCTTGCTTTGCTTCATTTTCATTACTCCTTTCAAATTTGTTAATAACAAGTATTTAATTATTAATTTTCTAAGATAAAAACTATTATTCAATAGTTTGGTAGAAGTGAGAAACACCAGGGACAATTTTATTATTTTTTAACAAAATTATTTTATTTTTCATCTGTCAATACTGGTTCAGGATCCCTGTGATAATTTTTTTCCTTCACTTTATTTTGACAACTAACGATTAATCAATTTAGCATTGCCACCTGAGTACCTGTCTCCTTTCACCATTAGTTTTGAAGAAGCGGTGTTTATTTCCTGAAGTTCCGAAGATGAGAGTTCTACTGATACAGCGCCAAGATTCTCGGTTAACCGGTGAAGCTTTGTAGTACCGGGAATTGGAACGATCCATGGTTTTTGTGCCAGTAACCAGGCAAGTGCAATTTGAGCAGGCGCAGCATTTTTATGTTTTGCAACTTTTGCCAGCAAATCAACAAATGCCATATTATCTTTAAGGTTTTCGGGCGATAAACGGGGAACAGTGCTTCGGAAATCCTTGCTGTCGAAAGTTGTGTTCTGGTCCATTTTCCCTGTCAGGAAACTTTTCCCAAGCGGACTGAACGGAACAAACCCTATTCCGAGTTCTTCGAGTGTCGGTATTATTTCTGCTTCAGGTTCACGCCACCACAACGAATATTCGCTTTGCAAAGCAGTAACCGGTTGGACTGCATGAGCACGACGGATAATCTTTACGCCTGCTTCAGAAAGACCAAAATGCTTTACCTTTCCTTTCTTGAATAAGATTTTTTACTGTTCCTGCAACATCTTCTATTGGTAC
>CAVVGP010000246.1:0-20838 GCA_963747625.1 uncultured Bacteroidales bacterium
TACCCCCCTGTGCTCGACGAGTACGTATTGCTAGGCGGGGCCGTCTTCTGGCAGGGGGAACTGTCATTCTCGATCTTGGGCAATCCTCGTGAAACGAAAGGTCCCTGAGGGGTTCACTCGTCCGGGCAATCAAGTACCAAACCCCAACAACTTCCGTCCCGAAAGACGGATGCCTCCCCTCCGAATCCCCACGGCAGCCACTCCCGAAGTCCCGGGGTGATCGGCATGGAGCAGGCGCGACTGCCAGGGTACATGAGCTCTACCTCGGGTGCAGACGAGGTCTCCCTTGAGATCCGAATGCGGATTCCAGGGCGAGGTACGGATCCGGGGCAAGGTGATCGCGATTCCGAAGTCATCCCGGCCAGCCTCTTCGAATGAAGGTGGCCGCGATTCCGGGATGAGGTCGCGCACTTATTCCGATATTCAATTCGGCCATTTTAGGTCAATGGCCAGTTCCCCAGGTCACAATAGGAATGCACTCCCCCAAATACCAATACTACGATTTGAAGGACTTCCCTCCAGAATCTCTCAGAAAGTTCGGACATTTTCCCAAGTTGTCCCCAATAGAAAGTTGATTTTCTACGGAAGACTGATGCTCCCCGGCTTGAGAAACAGCCCCGCGACGGTATTAGACCCCAGTGGAAGTGGTCAGCAGCACTCGGGGTCAGATGTAGATTCGCGGACACAATTCGTACCCGCTGGAAGCCGACAAAGCGCGGCGTCAACGAAGCTCACCCACGGGAGCCTGTTCTCTGGGGTGGGCGGAATTGACCTTGGTTTCGGCTGGGCGGGAATTGAGACCGTCTGGCAGGTTGAATATGACCCGTTTGCCCGGAAGGTGTTGGAGAAGCGTTATCCGAACGTGCCCAAATTCACAGACGTGAGGGAATGTGGAGAACACAACCTTAAACCAGTTGATATCATCAGCGGCGGATTCCCTTGTCAAGACGAGTCCATATCTGGGAAAAAGCGGGGACTCGGAACCCCCGAGAATCCCACAAAACGAAGCGGACTCTGGTACCAATACCTCCGCATCATCCGAGAACTCCGACCACCTTGGGCACTCATTGAGAACGTATCTCGCCTCCTGCATTCGGGAGACATTGACATCGTGCTCTCTGGAATGGAGGAAATCGGCTACACCTGCTGGTCGCTCCTACTGGCGGCTGAAATCCTCGGTGCCCCGCACAAAAGGGAACGGGTGTGGATACTCTGCCACCGCAACGATGCCCACGACAGCAGAGATTTTGGGGCAGCTGATGACTGGAGCGGTGGACGCTTCCGCCCCATTGCCAGCAGGAGATGGGGAGGGCGAAAGAAAGGTGGGATTACTGGAGGGATGAACTGAGCAAAGGTGGGTTCTCTCCAATGATATCAACGCCCACGGCGACGGCAATTCTGGTGAAGGAGTGGGATGCCGACCGTTTTTACCAGACCGACAAAGGGCGAATGAGGAAGCAATGCAAGACTGAGACAGAAGGCTCAATGTCGTGGGCGCAGGAGATGGCGGCACGGGCGGTGAAACAGGGGAACCCAAGGCTGGAGCCCACGCCCGAAGCCTGCGAGGAAATGATGGGATATCCCGCTGGTTATACGGACTTGGGGCACAAGGAACCCGAGGCCGTTACCTACGCCAGATTCCTGCGAGGAGATCAACGAAATACCCGACTGCAAGGAACGGCTTAAAGCACTTGGGAACGCTGTGGTGCCGCAGATTCCAATGCTTTTCGGGTGCTTTATCCAGCAATTTGAATCCCAATTTGCACTCCCGACACACACTGGGAGTCACGGATCCAAGGAGGACAGAATGAGCGAGCAATCTCTCAGCTCAAAATATTCCAGGTCCCGAGACTGGCGAAGACTTATTGCCAGTTGGGGTCGGGACAACTTCCGCTGTGGAAGGGGCGAAGAAAGCGAAGGGGAGAAAACGCAGGTGCCACACCCCTCGGCAACACAAGCAAAAAGGCGAAGTGGTTTCGCCATTAACGCCGTTGACGTCGACGGAACTTCCCCACGACTTTGATTTCATCGCCAGCAAGACCGACGACGAGAAAATCGAGTACATCAAGTCGGTTCTAGCCCGCAGCGAGGATGAGGCAATCGCCGTCATTGGTCCCGCCCTTCGGTTTTGCGGGACTGCGGGTGCCGTGGTTGAGGCTTATTTGCCTCTCATCCTTGAAGTCAAGAAGCACATCTGCCGCCCTGGTCGCCCGAAGGTCGATCCGACGACTGGGGAACGCAATAAGACTTGGGAGGAGATATGCAACGAGCACTTCCAAATCGGCATCCGCAGAATGCAGCAGATTCTCGCAAGTCTCAAGGTGCCCAAGCTCCTTAGCAATGGTGCCACCACAAACCGCAGACCGCCGATTGACCGCAAGGACTACGAGCGTGCCAGGCAGGTCGCCGCCCCCGCAAGGAGCCTGGCAGAGGCGGTCGTCAAACAGGGAATGGGAGAGAGGTTCCCCGATGCGCTTGAAATCCTCAAGCTGGCGGATATGCCCATTCCAGACGTGCAGCCAGCCGCCAACATCGCTGAGCGTGAGCAACGACCCCGATTGGAAGGGCATCCTGACGGAGTTGGTAACCACGCTAGAACAGTACGCCGACAAGCTCCCCATCCCAGTCATCGAAGGACTGAAGCCTATTCAGAAGCTTCTCGACGAAGAAACAAAACCCCAAGCAGTTTTGAAGTCAGGGATGGATGAAGCCAGTCAAAACCGAAATGCCCAGCCCGCCCAGTTCCCTCCCACTAAGCCAATGGCTGCCGCCCCGCAGGACGCCAGTCCGCTGGACGTGGCAAACCAGGATGCCCCGTCGCCCGCCACAGCCCCAGCTCCGAAGCAAGGGAGAGGCGAGAAGGCCCGAAAGCCAATATCGTCGCCCAAAGTCACGGCCCTTGATGTTATCAACAGCGACACAGCGTCATTCTCATTTCCGCCGGCATCGCAGCAAAATTCGGAAAAGCAGCTTCGGATTCGGAGTAAACTAGATCAACGGAAGGCCCCCATGTGCAGCCACTTCGGCCTGAATCTCCATCCCGACCACCCGCCCGCAATCATCGAGAATCGCATTTACTTCACTATTTACCGCTGGGTCGCGCGCATCCGCCTCGCCCTGGAACTTCGGCGCAAGCGCACGTTCTTCTAAACCTAAGCCCCAAGTTGCCATTATCCCTGGCAGTATCTCGGAGTCGGAACACCGTGAATGCGGCGCCCTCCGAAAGGTCTAATCCACTCAGCTCAGCTACTCGACGCGTCCCAGATATTTATCCAGCCAATTGAGCACCACCGGCACCATCTCCGAACGGCGCTCCGTGACGTCGTGCGGCGTGTCGAGCTCGACTTGCTTTTTGTCCCGTCCTCGAATCACTCGGCAAGGCGCTGGATTTTTCGCTCCCTCAACTCGTGGCGGGGGCATTTGCCAGTCCATCGGCCATTTCGATTGTCGAGGCTGATCCCCATTATTTTCGCCCACAAGTGCCGTTGCCTCCGGGCTTGAAAGTATCCCACCTGCAGCGGGCGATGAACGAAACCCAGCGGATTGTTGCGCTGATTAACGCGAATCTGTTGGCGAGCGGGGCGAAGCCCCTGCCAGAATACATTCAAGGGAACAATTTTAGCGGATTGGTTTCGAACATCCTCTGTGACGCAATCCACGAAAACTCACCATTCAAACACAATTCCGACCAGGCGTACCCAGACCTCATCAAACCCAAAGCAGTCCAGAAAGGCAAGCCCGTCGGTTTGGAGGTCAAATCAACCATTCAAATCGGCAAGGGCGGAGAAAGTCACAATGGACATTCCGGCTGGCATCTTGTGGCATGCTTCGCGATAGATGAAAAGACAGGTAACATTCGCTTTATTCATGTCATTATTGCCGTGCTCAACGGTCACAACCGACCTGAACCGGATTGGGTGTATGTCGGCAGCAAGGTGAACGCTGATACCGGCAGCCGCCGTACCGAGACATACAACACAACTTTGAAGGGCGCGACAAAACTACGGGATGGTTCGGTTTATCTCGATCCCATCGCAATTAACTTCAAACGCTGGCGACAGAGCCGACCCGGACCAGTCCCGCCATTTTCGATCTTTGCCGAATCGTAAGTTGATAAACTGTTGGCGTTGGGGGCTATGAAATCAGTCGGCACTATTTACCGTCGGCAGAAGAAACCTTTCTTCGCGCTTTTCATTGCCGCTGATGCGCGCTTTAAGTCCGGCGTGGCGAATGCGAAGGGGGAGATTTATTTTGCGCGAGGTTTGGTGAGGGTCATGAGCAAGGCCGCCCACCAAGCCAGCAGGGCCAGGGTGAGCAGGGGGACAATCCAAAGCGGCAGCAGGTGTTGTGCTTCGGCCACGCTGACACCATACGCGGAGGCCGCCCATACGTCCGCCCGCAGATTCAATATGGTCCCCAGCGCGACCATGAATTTATATCTCCATTTTCTGTTATGTTGGATGGGACAATAAAGGGGTACAGAAAAGGAAGGTTCCCGCGAAAATGGCCTAATGTAGTCAGTTCTTCCCTGGAAACTATTTCAACAATAGATCAGAAATGGCAGTCACTAGGAATAGGAGAATTTATAAATTCACCCTCAGCCAGGTATATGAGATTGTGCAGGAAAGGCACAGATGAAATCCTCATAGATTAGCCGGTATCTATTTTTAATTTAACCGGATAACATTAGGATAATTAGGTTATTTTTGCACTCTCTGATGGTAATCATACAATTAACATATTTTACTGTATATCTTTTAAATAAATTTGATATACTGACAGGCGGCCTGGTAAATTCTTCTGCCTCTTCTTCCCATTTCATTCTATACAGTTCACTTTTGATTCTCACTGTCTTTTTGCTTGTTATGTCTCAGACGAGGACTCTCGTTAAAACCAGGAAAATACTCAAAGAAAAGGAACAGGCTCTCAATCTTATTGAGCAGCAGAAGGTTGAGCTGGAATTAAAGGATAGGAATATCACAGATAGTTTGACATATGCGCAAAGAATTCAGGAGGCTCTTTTACCATCAGAAGCCTATTTCAGGAAGCATTTTGCAGATTCATTCATCTTATTTAAGCCCAAAAATATTGTGAGTGGCGATTTCTACTGGATCGGTGAAAAAGGTGACAAGGTTTTTGTGGTAGCAGCGGATTGCACCGGTCATGGTGTTCCGGGTGCTTTGATGTCGATGATTGGTTTGAAAATCATCGAAAAAGCTATTAATGAAGATAGCATGGAAATTCCATCAACTATTCTTTCTGTGATGAATAAAGGTTTGGAAAAGACCTTCAGCAGGGAAAAAAATATTGGTACAATTATTAGGGATGGGATGGATATCGGACTCTGTGTAGTCGACAGAAAAAGAAAGAAGGTCGAATATGCAGGCGCATTTTTCCCACTCTATCTTATTCGTGATGGTAACCTGATTGAAATAATGGCAGATAAGATTATTATCGGAATGAATCATGAAGACCTGCCTTACACTGATCATGAAATAGATCTTTTAGAGGATGATATTTTCTATATATTTTCTGATGGATATGTGGATCAATTTGGTGGCTCAGAAAATAAGAAATTCATGTACAGGCGTTTCCGGTACCTGTTGCTGACAATTCATAATTTCCCGGTAAATGATCAGAAAGCAATACTTGATGAAAATATAAGGACATGGATGGGGGTCAATGAACAGGTAGATGATATGATGGTCATAGGCTTCAGACCATTAAAGCGGGCAATTAAATGATTTTCTTTATTTTATCAATCAGCGCAGCTGGTTGAAAAGGTTTACTGATATAATCATCAATGCCGGCAGACAGGCATTTCTCTTTATCACCAATCATAGCATTTGCAGTAATTGCAATTATTGGAACATGTGAATTAGTGCTTGATTCCAGTGCTCTTATTTTTTCAGCAGCTAATAGTCCGCTCATAACCGGCATCTGGATATCCATAAGTATAAGATCAAAGCTGGCTGTTCCGAACCTGTCAAGTGCTTCTTTCCCGTTTGATGCAGTTTCAATGCTGTGAACCAGAGGTTTGAGTGTCAGCAGTGTGATCTTCTGGTTTATAAGATTATCTTCAACAAGAAGTATTTTGAGATCTTTCAGATCTTTATGGGTCTTCTCTTTTTGTATTAACTCTTCAATTTTTTGGGAAGCAATATTCTGTTTGGTTTCAGGAATAAGATTGGCGTATGGGAGAAAAATGTTCAGGACTGTTGAACTAGTTCCTATTTCCTGATTGAAAGTGCCATTTCCTGAAAAAATGAATCTTGAAGCAAGGCTTTTTTCAGCTCCGGTATCATTTATCAGGACAATCGGATTATCGGTTTGTATTCTTAAATCAATAGTGCTTTCCGTGCCTGTTTCTTTAGCTTTTTTCAGGTTTATAGCAACTTTTGTAACTCTTCTCTGACGACTGAATTTCAATAGTATTGAAAATGTCAAGAAATATCTGTTTAAGAATTATAGGATCACCAAAACATTCAAAATCACTGAATTCTTTCTTATTCAGAATAAAATCAATTTTGGCTTGGTCTTTCAGGCTATAAAGCTCAATTGTGTTCTGAATAGTTGAAAGTAAATTAAACCTGATAGCTTTTCTATGTTCATAGCTCAGGTTCCCGGCAGACTGCATAGTTAATTCATTGACAGTTGTCACCATATTGTTTGTAGATGCAATGAATGTCTCAAGCAGCTCTTTTTGCTTTTTCTGAAGGCCTGATTCCATGAGCATATCAGAGATAATAACAAGGTTATTCAAGGGTTCTCTTATTCTATGGGAAAAATCAATTATGACATCATCTTTTCTTTCATTAAGCGAAGAGAACTCATTTAAAGACTCTTTAAAGCTCTTATTAAGGTCCGATGTTTTCCTGACTATAAGTACCCCTACACCGCATCCTGCAATGATCATACAGCCTGCCGGAAGATTAAGATTAAAAGAGATTAACAAAACAGCTGCTATAAGGATCAGAAGCACTATGATTGAGTAGGTATCAATAATCTTCCTTTTCTTTTCAAAAATTTCCTCATTAAATCTTTTTAAACCATTACCACTGGCATCCTTTTCAGTTTCACTAACCATATATCATAATTTTGGGGTTACGTAAATTTACACAAAATAAGCAATAAATATACATTAACTGAAATTAACAACCTTTGAAGGAAAACGCTAAATTTGTACCTGCGGCACGAAATTTGAACCGGAAGTAAAAACTTCAAATGCTATGTTGAAAATATTGCGGGTAATTATTTTAATAAGTCTGTTTTCACAGGGATTACCATTTCTGCAATTGCTCGGACAGGAGAAAGAAGGAATGGTAAAGTACACACCCGAATTCAAGTTTAAAGATGGTATTTACCTCAATTTTGACCAGGTTAAACTTAACAGCCCTATACCTAAAGCAAAGCTGCTCACTTCCGTTGATTACAACGACAGAGAATTCTTTAAAAAAATCCTTGAAGGCGATAAGATTTATTTCTATGACAATATGGGTGTCAGGCAGGAAGTGGCAAAAAACAATATATGGGGCTATTCTCGCAACGGAGTATTGTATGTCCAGGTTCAGAATAGTTTTAACCGCATAACTTTTGTTGGAAGTATCTGTCACTTTGTTGCAGATGTAACAACCACTGATTCACGTTATTATAACTCTCCTTACGGGTACGATCCTTATTATTCTCCATATAGTTTTGGTAATTATTATAATCCTTACAATCCTTATTATTCGCCTTATAGTTCAAGCATGTCCCACAACGAGTTAAAACAATATCTTATCGATTTTGATAGTGGGAAAGTCCTGGAATTTAATATAGACAATACTAAACTGCTTATTATGAAGGATAGTCTGTTATATGATGAGTATGTTCAGCTGTCAAGGAAAAAGAAGAAAGAACTTATGTTCGTATATATCAGGAAATTCAACGAGAAAAATCCTCTCTATATTCCCGTTCAGTAATGCCGGCTAAATGAGAACATTATTGTTTATTTCTGTTTTGCTTTTTTCCACTGTATTATTGCAAGGGCAGGCACCATTCCCCACTAAAGAAGAATTAAAACAGTTTGCTGCTTCTAAAACATGTGTAGTGCTTGAAGATGATCCATTTTCCTCATATAATTCATATATAAAGGATGCTGTCAAGCAATGCTGGAAAATAACTCCTTATGAATTTATTACAGTCAAAGATTTTAATGTCTGGCGATTGAATCCTGCCTATTCATTTCTTGTTCTAACCCAGACAAATTTTGATAAAGACAAATCGCATGGACTTTATAATTTTATAAATCTTCTCCAGGGGAAAGATGTTAATAAGCTTGGCGAAATGCCTGAAATTTGTGCAATTCCTCTTTCTTTTGCCGGGGTTAATGACCTGGTATACAGCTATAAACTAGGTGCTATTGTGTCTTTTATGCAGAAGCATGCTCAAAAGATTCTTGATGACCCCACACTGACGATAAGAAAATACCTGAAATATTACAATAAAAATATACCAGTTATAAAGAATAAAACTATACTTGTGGAACAGGAAGATCTTTCTCCGGAAATATCGACATTAGACAGAATTAAAGCAATTTATACTAATAAAATTGAGATAGTTGAAGATGAGGACATTATTAAAGCAATTGAGAATAAATCACCAGATACTGTAATACTCCATATGGTGGGTCCGATGGGAGACAGGCATTCAGGATATTGCTTTATAATGCTGATAGGTACGGATGATTCAGAATTGTATTACTATAGCCTGCATATGATAGACAATGCCAATCCGAATGGTTTATTACCCGACGATCTGAAACGCCTTGAAAAGTAATATGCAACATTAGACTTGATAAGCCGTCTTTTAATAAATACATAAATGTCATGGAAGAGAACAGCGTATTATCAGAAACAGAAAGAAATTGGGCGATGCTATGCCATCTATCAGCTTTTGCTGGTTTCTTTTTCCCGTTTGGCGGTGTTATTGGGCCACTTATATGCTGGTTGACAAGAAGAGATGAATTTATGTGGGTTAATATAAATGGGAAGGCATCTCTTAACTTCCAGCTCTCAATGCTGCTTTATATGTTTTTGGCTATCCCCTTATGCTTCATCCTGATAGGGATTCCAATAATCATATTTCTGGGATTGATAAAGGTGATCTGTGTAATTATTGCAAGTGTCAAGGCACCTAAAGGAGAACTTTTCAGATATCCTCTGTCTATACCATTCATCCAGTAATACAGTTTTTGATGCCATTTTGGCTGTCGAAAATGTCCTTTGTGAACCTTTGTGATCCAGATAGGTATCGGGATCACAAAGTCAGGTACAAACTAACACAAAGAGAAAAAACATAAAATTTATTACTTTTCAGACTGCCCCATTCCTGCTATTAAGAAAATCTGACATAATGTTACAAAATCAGTTCTCCTTCAGGTGAAATCCGACAAAAAGGCCACAGTCAAATTTATTGCGGTTGTGTTTAAATCGATATAAAAAGAAAATTCTCCCGGGATATTGGTTTCTTTATAAAAAAAGATATGCCATTATTTACAAGATTGATTCTTCTATTACAATTTTTTTAATAACTTTCTGTCTCATTAATACTCTCATATAATGGCAACTAAGAGGGAAAGAAACAGATCCGGGGTAAACACGATCGGTAAAGATGAATTATATCATGATATAAAACAGGAAAAAAAGAAGAAGCTTGGTTCCGGGGAGTATATGCGATTACTATTAAATCTTGAGATAGAACTGGTAAAGCTCCAGGAATGGGTGAAAGCTAAAAAGTTAAAAGTTGTTGTTGTATTTGAGGGAAGAGATGCAGCGGGTAAAGGCGGAGTAATAAAAACCATAGCCGGTTGTCTGAATCCAAGGATTTGCAGGATTGTTGCTCTTGGTATACCTACTGAAAAAGAGAAGACCCAATGGTATTTTCAAAGATATGCTTCCGAGTTGCCTGCCGGTGGCGAGATCGTTCTTTTTGACAGAAGCTGGTATAACAGGGCAGGAGTGGAAAAAGTGATGGGTTATTGTACTGATGAGGAGTATGAGGAATTTCTAAGATCATGTCCGGAATTCGAAAAGATGCTAATCAGGTCAGGTATAACCCTTGTTAAATACTGGTTCTCAGTAAGCGATCACGAGCAGGAAAAACGATTTCAGAATAGGATAAAAGACCCTTCAAAACGATGGAAGATAAGTCCTATGGATATTGAATCGCGCGATAAATGGGTCGAATATTCCATGGCTAAAGACATGATGTTCTCGTATACCGATATCAAACAATCGCCATGGTATGTAGTACGTGCTGATGATAAAAAAAGAGCAAGGCTTAATTGCATAAGTCATCTTCTTTCGCTTATTCCTTATGAGGATCTTACTCCTAAACCTTTGGAACTGCCTCCGCTAAAACACGATCTGGCTTATGTCAGGCCTCCGGTTACTGAACAAACCTTTGTACCTGAAAAATACTAGTTAGTTTTTGCACAAAGGTCCTTTTAAAGACAAGGCAAACTGGGATACATAAAGTATGCAAAGTCAAAACCTTTAATCATTACTCTGTGAACTCAGGTTCTTAACCTTTGTGATCTTTGCGGTTAATGGATTTAGATTCTCAGTATCTTTTATACTTTTGTCAAATTATCTAATTAACAAAATAATGACTTCAAAACCATCGATACCAAAAGGAACCAGAGATTTCTCCACAGAGGAGATGCTGAAACGCGAATATATTTTTGAGAATATTAAACGTATTTTCAGACTCTACGGATATCAGCCTATTGAGACTCCAGCAATGGAAAATCTAACAACGCTTCTTGGAAAATATGGTGATGAGGGTGACAAACTTCTTTTCAGGATTCTGAATTCAGGTGATTTCATGTCATCAATAACTGATTGCGATTTGGAAAGACGCGAATCGGCAATTCTATCTTCCATAATATGCGAAAAGGGGTTAAGATATGATCTGACAGTCCCATTCGCACGGTATGTCGTTCAACATCGTGATGAAATTACTTTTCCGTTTAAAAGATATCAGATACAACCGGTATGGAGAGCTGACAGACCCCAGAAAGGCAGATATCGTGAATTCTTTCAATGCGATGTTGATGTGATCGGAAGCGATTCATTATTAAATGAGTATGAACTGATAAGGATCATAGATGATATTTTTAAAAAATTCAGAATTTCAATTATCATTAAAGTTAACAACAGGAAGGTTCTTGCAGGAATTGCATGACTATATTGGGGAATCTGACAGAATTATTGATATAACTGTGGCAATTGATAAGTTTGATAAAATTGGTATTGAAAATGTCAATTCTGAATTAAGAAGTAAAGGCCTCTCAGATGAAGCAATATTAAACCTTCAGCCTTTTTTGAAGCTCAGCGGCAGCAATTCTGTCAAACTCGACATGCTGGATAAACTATTATCTGAATCTCAGGCGGGGATGAAAGGCATTGCAGAATTGCGGACACTTTTTGCTTATATTGAAAATGGTCCGGTAGATTGTGATATTGAGATTGATCTTACGCTTGCCCGAGGCTTAAATTATTATACTGGTGCCATAATTGAGGTAAAATCAAAAGATATTAGTATCGGAAGTATTTGTGGAGGAGGGCGTTATGATAATCTGACAGGAGTTTTCGGAATGGAAGGGGTGTCAGGTGTAGGTATTTCGTTCGGAGCTGACAGAATATATGATGTTCTGAACCGGCTTGAATCTTTTTGACAATTTTAAAGGTTCTTCAATTGATGTTCTGGTTGTTAATTTCGGTGAGAGCGAAACTAAATATGCTCTTAAAATCGTTGATCTGTTGCGTGCCGGCGATGTCAAATCAGAATTGTACCCTGATCCGGCAAAACTTAAAAAACAGTTCTCTTATGCAGATGCAAAAAAAATACCTTATATTATTATAGCAGGTGAGGATGAGATAGTTAAAAATACTGTAACAATAAAAATAATGTCGACAGGGGAACAGAAAAGATTACCTTTAAGAGAACTTGTTTCATTTATTAATGAAGAGATTAAAAGGTCATAATCAAGCCTTTGTATTTTATTCCCTGAGGGGGAACTACAGGGATAAAAACAAAGGCTAAAAATTACGACCTGGTCTTACTTTTTGCTGTTGTTTGGCATTTTGCAACTCATTAAGAAGCTGAACTTTATACTGGTTTTCTGCCTGGTAATACAATATAATTTTTGCAGGAGGAAGGAGCTCTTTCAGTTTCTTGTGAAAGGTAACTGCCAGATTAGATTCCTGTACAAGGCAATCTACATATTTGTCCCCCATTTCCTCCAGCTGATTGTCACTCAGTGTGCTTCCGTTCTGATTGAAGTTCCTATTCAGTTTCATTTTTTCAAGCTGCACCTGATTTCTCTGAGCCTGGTAATCATTATATACAGGCCAGAACTTTTCTGCCTCTTCTGATGTCAGATTCAGTTTCTTTGTAAAAAATCCAATCTTATAGTTATTAAGTTTTTCAAAGTTTTGATTCTGGGCTGATGATGTAATGACCGGGAATACTGACATTATCATTAAAAGTACAATTATTTTTTTCATGGCTTCAAAATTACAAATGTTCATAAATATCGTTTAATTCAACGTTTTCAAGCAACAGATAATCAACTATATCTTTGTTGCTTACATCTGGCATTTCATTAGGAAGAACAGTGATGATGCATCTTCTTCAAGCGATGAAACGTCTATATCGTTAATATATGAATCAGGATTGACATCTCTTAAATATTTCGGATACCTGGACATTGCTTTTATTATGAATTAAAAGTTTTATTGCAGTATAACTTATAAGTATCAGGCCTGTGACAGAAGCTGCAATAAGCAGGCTGGTGCGGAATCGTGAATATATACTGATCTTCCTGGTCTCCTGTATATAGCCTGCCGTTGCAGAAATTATTTTTCTGTTTACTTCCTCAAAATAGTTTTCAGGTACTTTAAAGGGATTTTTATCTTTTATGTAATTTAACTTTTTCATCTTACATTTAGATATTTAAGAATCACAAAGGTTTAATCATCGGCTATTATTTTTTCAATTTTTTTTACTGCATGATGATAGGATGCTTTCAGAGCGCCTTCAGAAGTATTGAGCACTTTACTCATCTCCTCATAAGTCATGTCATCATAATATTTCAGATTAAATACGATACGTTGTTTTTCAGGAAGCTTGAGTATTGCATTTTGTAGTATATATCTGTGCTTCATCGCCATCAAACATATACTCCCTTCATGAGTACTGGCAAAATAGTTGCTTAGATCATCAATTGACACTGAAGCATTTTTCTTCCTTTTATTGATCAAAGCTAGCGCCTCATTCGTTGCAATAGTGTACAGCCAGGTATAAAGAGAACTTTCACTTCTGAAATTACCGATGCTTTTCCATACATTGATGAAAGTATTCTGAAGGGCATCATCCGCATCTTCGTGAAGTATTACAATCCTTCGTATATGCCAGTAAAGTTTCTGACTGTAATTCTCAACCAAAAGCCTGAAACCTTTATTCAGATCTGTCTTTAGTAGTTCTGAAATACTATCGTCGGGCCTAATACTATCCAATTTTTATAATGATTTTCTTCTTAGATAGAAAAAACCTTCAAAGGTTTAAAGATAGGATAAACTTTCCATTCACCAGTTTTTACCTTCAACCCCGTAGCTGTCAAGCTTCACGTTAAATGAATGAGATACGTGCATAAAAAAGGTTCTCCTCCTATTGCATTTAATGCCTGATATTTTTTTCCTCTGAGGCTCTCTGTGCTTCTCCTGTTCTCCTCAGTGACAGTTCTTGTTTTATGGATTACTTTTTTACTAAATTTGCTACAAATCAATTAATCCGGATCACTGATGGCTCTTCAATGTGGAATAATAGGAATAACTAATGTGGGAAAAACGACAATTTTTAATTGTATTTCCAATACCAAAGGAGAAACAAATGCCTTTGCCTTCAGTGCAACAAAGTCAAACATAGGAGTTGTACAGGTTCCTGATTCCAGGCTGTATGAACTTGAAAAACATCAGGTTACCGACAGGATAGTTCATACTACGGTGGAGATCGTTGATATTCCAGGATTAGCAAGAGGTTCCAATAAAGGGGAGGGGGTAGGTAATAAATTTCTGGGGGATATAAGGAATACCGATGCTTTGATTCATGTTCTTCGCTGCTTCGATAATGATGCCCTTCCTCATATCGACGGTTCAGTTGATCCTGTGCGTGACCTGGAAACAATTGACCTGGAATTGCAGGTTAAAGATCTGGAATCGGTCGAAAAAAAAATTGAACGTCTTGGACGTGCTGCAAAAGCAGGAGACAAAGATGCCAAACATGGAATGGAAATTCTTAATATTTACCGTGAACATTTTGAGGAATTTAAAAATGCAAGAACGCTTGAAGTGAAGGAAGAAGACAAAAAATATGTTGATGATCTGTTCCTTCTTACAATGAAACCTGTAATATATGTATGCAATGTCGATGAGAAGTCGGCTGTTACAGGTAATAAGTATGTGGAAAAAGTAAAAGAATTTTTAAAGGACAGTGATGCTGAGATACTGGTAATAGCCGGTGAAACTGAAGCAGAAATTGCCGAGCTTGAAAATAAAGAGGACCGTTTGGCATTTCTCAAAGATGCAGGGCTTACTGAACCCGGGGTTGATAAACTGGTAAGAGCAGCCTACAAGATGCTGAACCTTCAGACTTTCTTTACAGTCGGACCAATGGAGATAAGAGCATGGACAATAAAGACCGGGATGACTGCTCCAAAAGCTGCAGGTGTAATTCACAGCGATCTTGAAAGAGGATTTATAAGAGCTGAAGTTATGAAATATCATGATTTTGTTTCTCTGGGATCTGAGCATGCCTGCAAGGAAGCAGGGAAATTTTATATCGAAGGCAAAAATTATATAGTGGGAGATGGAGATATACTGCATATAAGGTTCAACGTATAAAATTTAGATGACCAAACATTCCTGATATTAATTTTTGAGTATTTTTTTAGTTGCGCTGACAATGCCATTTCAAATGTAATTACAATCCGATGACAGACTGCGTCGGATATTTAAATCAGCACGGTCAGGCTGAAGTATCGATCTCATTGTACAGATGAAAAATCAGTCGAAACTCTAACACGCTATGTTTCGGTTATATCGGTGAAAGACAGTATCGTATATATTTGTCTTTCGAGGCTTACAGTAGAATGGTTTATTACCAGAAATATAATTATCGGATAATAGAGAAGGTTGTGACTAAAGGGCTTCCGGCTACTAATTGTAAGCTCAGGGCACTCGGCTGGGATCAGTATCCTACGTATACTCAGTATGATTCGATAATGCAGTATTTTTCGAAACAGTATCCAGCATTATGCCGACTCGATACGATCGGTACAAGTGTAAATGGGAAACTTATTCTTGCTCTGAAGATATCTGATATTCCAGGAACTGATGGCACAAAACCTGCGGTCTTTTACACTTCAACAATACATGGGGATGAACCCGGAGGCTATGTTCTGATGCTTCATCTTGCTGATTATCTACTTGAAAATTATTATATCAGCGACAGAGTAAAAAATCTTATCGGTAATCTTGATGTTTGGATAAATCCACTTGCTAATCCTGATGGCACTTATAATCACGGTGATACAATAAACTCTCCTACCCGTTACAATGCGAATGGATATGATCTCAACAGGAATTTTCCTGATCCGATAACACCGAATACTATTATGCAGAAGGAAACAATCGATATGATCAGATTTCTGAGGAGACATAAATTCGTTATTTCAGCAAATTTTCATACCGGAAGCGAAGTGGTGAATTATCCATGGGACAGGTGGGTAAGATTACATGCCGACAATGACTGGTTTTACGATATCAGCAGAAAATATGCTGACACTGCTCATCTTAATTCTGTTTCTGGTTATATGACATTTCTGAATAACGGCGTTACAGATGGGTATCAATGGTACCCGGTGTATGGAGGGCGTCAGGATTTTGTGACCTATGAGCTCCAGGGACGAGAAGTAACAATTGAGCTTGATAATGAATCTGTTACACCAGAAGCAATGTTGCCTCTCTTATGGGAATACAACTGGCATTCATTTCTTGGTTATCTTGAAAATGCTTTATATGGTATTCACGGTATTGTGCGCGACGTCAACTCACAGGCTCCGGTTCCGGCAAAAGTTTTTATCTACGGACACGACAAAGACAGTTCTCAGGTTTACTCGGACACCCTGAATGGAAGTTTTGTAAGATTTCTGGCTCCGGGTTCATGGAATCTGACTTTTTCGGCTGATGGCTACCGCGACACTACTATTAATAATATCACAGTTACAGAAGGACAAAAGACTGAATTAATTGTAGAAATGACCCAGGGGGTCAATGTAATTGAACCGGTAAAAGCCTCAAATCATTTGCTTATTTACCCTAATCCGGCAACGAGTACTGTTAAAACATTAGTTCCTGAATCGATATTCGGTAATATTAAATGTAAAGATATTAAATCAGGCGGGAATATTGATTTCTGATTACTTTACCGAAGCAAATGAGGGAATGTCCAATATTAATAGATATCAACTTCATTAGCTTCAGGGTTATATACAATTGTTTTAAGCAAACACAGTTGCCAGGTCATCTTTCTACGGAAGAGTTGTTGTTATTAAATAATATTCTTCATTTGCATCTGTAATTAAAACAAGTATTTTTGCACCTTACATTTTATGGGTGTACTTTGTCATTATACTGGAGAAATGTGTTTTTAGACATTAAGGATAAATTATGAAAAGATTATCAGCAACGATTTATTTATTGATTCTGGTTTTTGTTAAATTATCGGTCAGGGTCCTTATATACCACCTGACAGACCACGACTTGTTATAGGTATAGTGGTTGAGGAGCTTAATTACAATCAGCTTGAAAAGTTTCGTGATATGTTGGGTGAAAACGGGATAAAGAGACTTATTAATGAGGGTACATACTTCAAAAACGCTTCATTCGAATATATGCTTACTCAATCCGCTCCGGGACATGCGACAATTTCGACCGGTGCTGAACCATCATATCATGGTATTACTTCTGAGACTGGTATGTTCCACTTAAGAATGAATTTATTAATTGCACAAAAGACATTACTGTAAATGCATAGGAGGAAGCTTTGAGTCAGGGTTACACTCACCGGTAACCTTCTGGTATCGACATTTTCTGATGAACTTGAAATGGCTACAAACAGAAAAGCTAAAGTTTTTGCTGTCGGGTTAAAGGAGAGTTCAGCAATATTGTCCGCCGGACATGCAGCTAATGCAGCCTATTGGTTCGATAATATAACAGGTACATGGATGTCAAGTTCATATTATCTTGATACCCTCCCCATTTGGGTGAATGACTTTAATGCCATGAAGTTTTCAGACACCTATCTGAATTCCACCTGGAATACCTTAAGGCCAATTAAAGATTATTCAGATTGTCTGCCTGATTCAAACAGTTTTGAAAAAGGATTTGATAATGTCAACTATTTCCCATACGATCTGAAGAAAATAAGATCAAAAAATTCGACTGGATCCCCAAAAGATTACTCTTTATTGCGCGAGACACCTTTTGGCAACTCTCTCACCACTGATTTTGCAATCAGACTTTTGCAAAAAGAACATTTGGGAAAAGGCGATGTGACGGATTATCTTTCAATCTGCTACGCAGCCACGGATTATATAGGACACAGGTTTGGACCTTCATCTGTGGAGATGGGAGATGCTATTCTGCGACTTGATGATGATATCAAAAGGCTTCTCACTTATGTAAATGACAGTATCGGCAAAAAAAATGTTCTGATCTATTTTACTGCAGCCCATGGAATATCAGAGATTCCGGCAGTGCTCGAAAAAGACCGGATACCTTCAGGCTATTTTAATCAGAACCAGGCATTACAGCTTATACGCAGCTACCTGAATGCAGTATATGGAGAGGGTGACTGGGTAAAAGGATTCTCTGAAAGACAGATTTTCCTTAACAGGACTCTTATAGAAGATGCCCGTCTTTCACTCGATGAAGTGCAAAAAAAAGTTTCCCGCTTTCTTGTTCAGTTCACTGGAGTTGCAGCTGCTTATCCATATTCAGCTTTTGAGGCAAATGATTTTGGGAATGGAAATCTTAAAAGGATCATAAATAATTTCAGCCCGCAAAGATCAGGTGATGTTATTGTTATTTTAAATCCAGGCTGGGTGGAGAAAGATGAGGATTATGTTACAAATTATAATTCGCCATATGAATATGATTCTCATGTTCCTTTGATCTGGTATGGCTGGACAGTCAACAGGGAGACTGTCACCAGGCAGGTTAACATGACTGATATTGCTGCAACACTCTCTACGCTCTGCAAGGTTCCATATCCTAATGCATGCACCGGGGAGCCAATGTTTGAGCTGTTCAGATAGTACAATTCTTCTGTATATGTTCTTAATTTCAAGACACAGATGGATCGCAGAGAGTGACTGAGTTCAATCCGCTTAAGCCTTTGATTGTCTTTTGATTATAGGTTTTTGATTCTGTCTCTTATCGAACAAGCTTCAATAAGGAGCTCAGGATTTTTTTCACAGCCGTTTCCAAGAATTATAAGATCAGCCCCGGCATTAAAAATCTCTTCGATTTCATGTCTGTTTTTAATTCCGCCTCCTACAGCCAGAGGAATTGAAATATTTTGTCTTACTGCTTTCACAATATTAACGGGTACCGGATTTGCAGCACCACTTCCTGCCTCGAGGTATATCATCTGCAAGCCAAGCATTTCTCCTGCAAGTGCTGTTGCCACAGCAATTTCAGGTTTATCTAAAGGTATGGCTTCTGTCTGACTGATATATTCAACAGATGTCTTTTTACCGCAACTTATCAGTATATATCCTATCGATACAAGTTTTTCCTTGACATTTTTCAGAAAAGGGGCCGCAATTACATGATTTCCGATTAGCAGTTCGGGATTACGTCCTGAAATAAGAGATAAAAGCAGGATTATATCTGCATTAAGAGTAAGCTGAAGAAGGTTTCCCGGGAAAAGTATTACAGGAATTGAACAGAGCTCCCTGATTTCGCTTATCAGATTATCAATACTGGAAAAAGTAAGGCTCCCGCCTGCAAAAATAAAGTCAGTTTTTGTCTCTTTTGCAGTTTTAAGAATTTTATGAAGCGATTCTCCTTTGGCCTTATCAGGGTCAAGAAGAAGAGCAATACTCTTTTTACCAGGAAAGTTATTTGTTTTCATAATTTTTTTTTGTCCATACTATAGCATAATTATCATACTTTGAGTAAAACAGTTCAAATGATTCATTTATTTTGCTTGTGTGAACATGTCCGGTAATCTCTCCTGATTCCCTTAGTATAAAAGGATCTATAGTAATATTGTTTCTTATGCTTATACCTTCTTTGTCGCATATTTTATAAAGGGCTTCTTTGGCACACCAGTGAATATAAAGGTGATATCTTCGATCTTCCTGCTCCTTTACAACTTTTTCTTTCCTGTTAATGAATTTAAATGCGAGGGCAGCTATATTCGAACTCATATACTCAAGGTCTATTCCAACCTTTTCATTTGTGCTTAAAAGAATTGCCGTAAGTTTATGCGAGTGGGAGATACTAATAAACCTTGAGCCATCTTTAAGGAATGGCTTGTTGTTTTTATTATAAACTATTTTGGCATCCTTGCCTATCAGTTCTGAGAGCAATGCCCTTACACTTAAAAATTCAAGTTTTCTGGAGTTGCTGCTGAATCCTTTATATCTCTTTTTCTCATCATTATCAAGGGAAGCGAGCTCAAGCAGAGTATTCAGATCTTCTTCAATTTTCCATACACCAAGGATGGAGAACTCGTTAAGATAATGTTTTGTAATACATCCCATTTGTGTATACCAGGTATTATTTTTTCCACTTCAGAGTTTCGACCAGATGTACGATATCCGCTCTGAAAAAATTTATTACGGGTGCCAGTGAATCTGCATTAGGCTCTGCAGCAAAATAAAGTGATCCTCTAAGGTAATGATTAATACTGTCTGTAACATAAAACTCGACAGCTGAGGCTGTGTTTCCCTTCAGATCATATAAAATACCATATACCTTATTTTCTTTGTTGCTGAATACCTGTTCTTCAATTGCATCAGCTTTGGCTACATGGTACTTCACATTAATATCATAATTCTGATCAAGAAGACTGTACAGATCATTTTTAACGTCCTTATATGTCAGATAAATCTTGGCTTTATAAGATGGGAATTCTATATTAAACCATCCGGGGTCCGAGCCTTGTTCCCCCTGAAAAGTAAGGTTGCCGTATGCCGGGTATTCAAATGATAATGGGATATTAAGGTTCTTTCCTGATTTTTCATTAAACTGTACATATTGGTGCTCAGGAAGATCAATCCTGAAATGGCCTCTGGGTTTTGGGACAGCGACCTGCCTGCAACTGAAAGAAGCAAACAAGAAGATCAATAGTATAAAAATTTTAATTCTTGTAATTTTCACCATCATTTTTATTTATTTCAACACGGACCTCCTTTATTCTTCTTTTATCGGCAGATTCTATTCTGAAAACAAAATCTCCATATTTTATAATCTGGTCTTTCTGCGGGATCTCTCCGGTCAGTTCCAGTATAAGACCGGCAAGCGTTTCGGACTCTCCTCTGACCTCTTCAAAAAGATCCTCTTCGATGTCAATTACCTTACAGAAATCATTAAGTAAGATCTTGGCTTCAAAAATATAAGTCTTTTCATCAATTTTACTGTATAACAACTGATCTTCATCACTCTCATCAGTTATATCGCCGACAATTTCTTCCAGGATATCTTCCAGTGTTACTATTCCTGA
>CAVVGP010000247.1:0-12461 GCA_963747625.1 uncultured Bacteroidales bacterium
CTACCTTGCCATTTACCGCTTCTTCGGCAGCGCGCTGGTGCCGCAATAAACCGCGTTTTTGCCAGCAGCTGTTCGATGAGGAGCTGGTTGTATTTCGCCAGCCGATCCGAGCGGCTCAACGAACCGGTCTTGATCTGGCCGCAATTCGTCGCCACCGCGATGTCGGCGATGGTGGAATCCTCCGTTTCGCCGGAGCGATGTGAGATGACGGCGGTGTAGCCGTTGAATTGCGCGAGCTGCACCGCGTCCAGCGTCTCGGTGAGCGACCAATCTGGTTCACCTTCACGAGAATCGAATTCGCCGTGCCGGTTTCGATGCCTTTCTTCAGGAACTTCACGTTGGTCACGAACAAATCGTCGCCGACGAGCTGCACCTTGTCGCCAATCTTGTCGGTGAGCTTCTTCCACGTCGCCCAATCGTTTTCCCGCGCAGCCGTCCTCGATGCTGGCGATGGGAAATACCTGTTCACGAGCTTCGCGTAAAACGCCACGAGGTTGTCGCCGGTGATGGTTTCGCCGGTGCTCTTCTTGAAGGTGTATTTGCCGTTGCCCGGACAAATAAAAGTCCCACGACGCGGGATCCAGCGTCAGGTAAATGTCCTTGCCCGGCTTGTAGCCGGCGTCCTTGATGGCCTGAAGGATGGTTTCCAACGCCTCTTCGACACTGCCGCGAGCTTGGGCGCGAACCCGCATCTTCGTCGCCGACCGCGGCGACCAGGAAACAAACAAAAACCATGGAAAGCATTATAATCAGGCAAGAGACGATAAGTTGTTCAAGGTGGTTATCAGAACCGGAAAACACAGAATATACATCTCTCAGAAAAAGATAATTTGTCATCAGATTTTATGATCAGAATTTAACTTATTTCCATTGTTTTAATCCTTTCCCTGATCGACTCCATCTTATTAATTCGCTCTCGGGAGAATAATCTTTGTTCAGTATCGATAAGTTCAAATAATTTCAGTGACTTGCGTGAATATTCAAGACTCCATGATCTGTTACCCTGTGCCAGTCGAAGTTCATCCTCAGCCTGCTCAAAATCACCTTTTCTGATCAGTCCCAGGATGCCTGCTATAATGTCACCCAAAATCTCCATCATTCTCAGTATGCAATCTTTCTGATACATTTTACAGAAGCTAAATTATCAAAGATAATAAATTGTTCCATAATCTTTTTGGAGCTGGCGGAAGTAAGTTCCGATTTGATAGAATGCTTACATGAGGCGCATGTCTGCATTACATGATGATAAAATGACCTGATTAATGAAATTTGCATTCTTTACAAAAATGGCACTAAGTCATTTATTCTGTCTTGAAGTACGAAATTTTGAAATTATCCGATTTAATTGCCATCGATGCGATATAGCCTTCAACGATATCCAGTTCCGAAGTTCTCCAGAGTCCTGATTCTGAAGAATTTTCTGAAAAAGCCAGATGCTCATAGCCACCACTTGAATTAATATCGACACAGAAAGATTTTAAAGGGTAATAAATACCATTGCCATAAGCTTTTATAAAGGCTTCTTTTCTTGTCCAGATTTTAAAAAAGGTATTTGTCTTATCAAATTTACTGTTAAGTAATTTTAATTCCTGAAGAGAAAAATTTTCAGCAGCAATATTTTTTATATTATTTATTTTGCGAACTTTTTCAATGTCGACACCGATATCATTCTGAAGGCAGACTCCCACTATTATGATCTCGCCTGAATATGACATATTGAATTTAATTTTGCTGGATTGCGGTACTGAAACAGAAGGTTTTTTATATGTGTTATATCTGAACTTTATTTCACCAGGCTGGCAATTGCAATATTTACTCAGAATTGAACGAAGGGTATAATGTCTGAATATGAAATCTTCCTGGTCTTTCTGGGATTTGAATTTGCTGGAGCGTTCAAGTTCATCGGAAGACAGGGTTTTCGAAATATCAAAAGGATAAACTGACAAAGCTTTTAAATTTGTCTGCCAGATATGAACATGGTTACCTTCAATTAATATATTCATTGATATCCTAACTTTGCAGCTGGCATGGAGACCCCTGCCATTGAGTATTATCCTGCAGCGTTTCGCCCTTCATTATCAGCGAAAGACCCTGTAATAAAGAGTGATCTTGCATTTTAGTATCGTACAAAATTACTGATAAAGATCCGATTGTACAGGCTTTTCCGATTATGACATCCGACATTTTCATTACACGGTCTTCGAACAGGTGTGTCTGAATTGTGCAACCAAAGTTCAAAGCTGATTCATCACCTATGGTCACTAAATCAAATTCAGTTATTTCGGTGGTTTCCATGAAGACTTTTTTCCCGATTTTGCAACCCATAATCCTGAAATAAACAGGGGCAAAGGGAGTTCCCAGAAACATAGATTCAAAAAACGGATAAACAAGATTTTCCGAAATTGAGTTAATAAACTCATTTCGCCAGACAAATGTGCTCCATAGTGGTTTTGCGTCTGGTTTGTACCTCCCGATTAAAATAAATTTGGAGAACCATCCGAAAAAGATAGTTGAGATACTGAGAAGAAGCAGTATCAGCGGAGCTTCATAGATAAACCTGACATAATTGCCCGACTTGAACAGAAGATAGGAATAATTGTAAAATATTAATATTAGCACAGATGCAATTGCAAATGGCATAGTTATCTTAAAAAATTCAATGGTTGCCCTCAGAAGGTATAAGGAAAATGTTGGTTTGAAAGTATATTTTTCGGGAAACTCCGGACTTTTCTGACGGTTAGGCAGGAACATAGGCGGTGATCCAAGCCAGGAAGCCTCTTTCATCTTTGCTTCTTCCTGCATCGACGGGGTTATTGACAGAACGCCAATCAGACAGCCATCCTCAACTTTGCTTCCGGTTGGAAGTACTGAACTGTTGCCCAGAAATGCTCTTGTACCAACTTCAGTTGTCCGGATAATCATGTAGCCATTAATTATAACAGGAGGACCAACATTGACGGAATCAGCCAGAAAACTTTCGTTACCGATCTTAAGCAAATCGGTTGAAATATAATTGACAGTCGAGATCTCTGCACGATTGCCGATTTTCGCGCCGGTGATCCTTAACCAAGGCAGAAGATATAATGTAGCATATAATGATTTTGTCATCAGGATACTCATGGCAATTAACGAATCCACGATCCATTTTCGGATATATAAAACACTGTTCAGCGGAATATCGCCTGGTTTTAATTTTCCGAGAATAAGCCATTTCAAAGCGGCAGAACTCAAACAAAATGACAGAATATAAAGAGCGGATAACGGGATAATTGAAATAAGCGTAATCCAGATCCCTGACGAGATATTTGAAAAATAAATGACAACTGAGTAGGGGATTAACAATATCCATGGCAAAAGAAGTACAAAGAGCAGTGCAATGGCGTGAAGAAAAATTAAGCCCATCCTTTTAAACAATTTCACAGGCGGAAGGTATTTCTTTTTAGCCTGAACCAGAAGATCATAGCCATTTTCAAAAAGTTTTGCAGGCGATCCGCGCCATGTCTGACCTGAAGGTATTGTGCTGTTCCCGGGCAGCATGGAAAGTTCAAGAAGTGCCGAATCATCTTCCAGTACTGAATTCAGATGCAAAAGGCTGCGAGCTCCCAGGAAGCAATTATTCCCGATCGAGATCCTGCCTAGTTTTAGCATCCGTCTTCAACCAGATATCCCAATATGTTGGCCTCCTTTGAAATGCTTGAGTTGTTACCCACCGATACCAGGTCAAACACCCTTATTCTGTCTGAGCCAAGATATACATCTTTTCCTATTTTCGAACCCATTAGCCTGAAGTACATTGCTAAAAACGGGGTTCCTGACAGGAGATTGACCTGAGCAATATCGACACATTTCTTTACAAACCAGAACCTGAAATAATAGAATCCCCACAATGGATGAATACCTTCCCGGAATTTCCCGATAACCAGCCATTTAATTACTACTGAAATCAATAATATAATGGGGTAACTCAACATAATACAGCCGACTGTCAGAAATGCAAGAGTGATATTGCTCAGCTGCGGAAAACTATGCTTTAATAAAAAAGGAGTTATGATTAGTAATGTTGCAATTCCATAAAAGAAGAAAAAAGATAATGCCTGTAAAGCTGCTACCAGGTAATAAGTTAACGGGTTTAACTTTACTTATTTTGACTTTTCTCTGATTCTTTTAAATACATTCTTTTTGTTTAAAGGCATCAATATGGGCTGCTAATTCCCTGATAGTTGGATAATCATAAATGTCGCGTACTGAAAGCATATTCATCTTCTGTTCCTTACGCAGCTCTGAAATCATCTGTGAAGCAAAAAGTGAATGACCACCGAGATCAAAAAAATTATCATCAATCCCTGGCTGGTTTGGAGCAAATAACTTTTGCCATAGAGTCAGTATTTTTAATTCATTTGGAGTACAGTCGGAGGGGGAAATGAGATTTTGCCCATTTCTTAAATGTTTAGGATCCGGCAATTTACTCCTGTCAACCTTTCCACTTGGCAACATTGGTAATTCCTTAACAATTTCGAATATATTCGGAATCATAAATGGTGCCAGCTTCGATTTTAAATAATTTTTGGCACCTGCCGCATCAAATGCATTATGATCCGAAGGAATGACGTAGGCTACTAACTGTTGAATACCATTGAAACCATTTTTCACAGTTACTGCTGCACTCTGAACGCCATTGAAAAACATAAGTTGAGACTCGATTTCAGTCAGCTCGATCCGGAATCCTTCAATTTGACCTGTGAATCAATGCGTCCCAGGAATTCAATTTCACCGGATTCGTTAAACCTGCATAAATCACCTGTACGATATAAAAGTTTTGGAAAATTCGGATTCGTGTCAAATTCCGGGACGATGAATTTTTTACTCGTCAGCTCCGGAAGATTGATATAGCCGTCAGATAAGCCCAGTCCTCCAATACACAATTCCCCTGTCTCAGTAATCTTAACCTTCTGCAAATTGGAGTCAAGTATATATGCAGAATAATTTGGTATTGGTTTACCTATTGTAACGTTTTGAAGCGGACTGCATTCACTAAAAGTAGCTATTACTGTTGTTTCTGTGGGCCCGTAAGTATTGATCATCCTTCTTCCGGGTGTTGCCCAGCGTTTAGCCAGTTCGGAAGGGCAAGCCTCACCTCCCAGGATTAATATACGAAGCAATGGCATGTCTTCCGTGAGTATCGACAGGAGAGTCGGAACGGTAGAAAGAACTGTTATTTTGTTTTCGGCAAGTATCTTTGATAAGCCAGGACCTGATTGCATCATCTTTTCAGTGCCGACAAAAAGCGTAGCTCCCGAATAAAATGCCAGCCAGATTTCTTCAACAGATGCATCGAAAGCAATTGAGAACCCCTGAAATACTTTATCTTCTGGTTTTACTCCAAATATTTTACCTTCAGACCTTACCAGATTGCATATTGCACGATGAGAAATCCTTACGCCTTTTGGTGTGCCGGTTGTACCGGAGGTGTAAATGGCATAAGCAGTATTGCCTTGCCTGGAGGTGCCTGCACTTACTGAAATATTTAGTGGTGAATTAAACTTAAGTTTATCCTGATCTTTGTCCAGAAGAATTTTAATGCAATTTAAACCTTCAAGAATATTCCCATATCCGGAGGTCGAAATTAATGCTTTAGCATTACAGTCGTCAAGTATAAAATGCACTCTTTCTGACGGATATTTAGGATCGATCGGTATATATGCCGCTCCGGCTTTCAATATTCCAAGCATCGCAATATACATGTCGGGAGTACGTGATAAAACGATACCTACAAAATCATCTGCTCCAATGCCTGAGTTTTTTAAATAATGGGCAAGACGGTTAGCTTTTTTGTTAAGTTCATTGTAGGTTATTGTTTCATCGTTTAGCTGGACTGCTATTCTTTCAGGATATTTTCTGGCTGTGTTTTCAAACAACTGATGCAGGTATCCTCCGACAGCCAACAAAGGATCATGATCTCCATCATAACAAAATGTTAAATCATTTTTGTTATTTTTTGGAGAATTTCCATCTTCCCGATAATTTCTGTTTATATATAGTTTTTCATCAATCTTGAACATAATCACTTGCGATCTGAACTCAAGTTTTTTCTGATCGCTTATATCATAAGACAATATCCGGACTTGTTTTATTCCGGTAAATGGGTGTTAAAAATTTATAAATAGAAGATAAATATATTCCTTGCATATGTTTTAATAATAAGACTGTATATCAGCTTATAGCCCAGTTTTTTTAGTTTTTAATTAAATTCCGCTCATAAAATTTTTCGGGTTAACTGGCACAAGATATGAAACAGGTCAAAAAAAGAGATATTTGTACTTTTATTTAAATTGGTCTGATAAACTTCCTTGATTGTTATTCCCCGATAGTTTATAAAGCTAATATTTCAGGCACCTTTGATTATGTTAAAACTGATATGCGAATTAAATAAAATAAGATCTTCCTGAAAGGCCAACCTTTCATGGCTGTAATGTATGTTTTTCGAAGAAGCTCCAGATAACCTCATCTGCATTTATGTCCCTGTTTGTCCTACCGACAATATTTTCTCCCAGATACTGATTTCCGCCCGGCCAGGTATGTCCACCTCCTTCAATAATGTAAAAAATTACTTCGCTATTATTTTTCCCATTATTATATACTTCCTTTTTTATTAGTGTGCCATCATCAGGGTTAATGTCAGGCTCATAAGTTATTAAAGGAGTCATTGAACAGTTATTTTTCCTTGCCCAGAAGATTACAGACTCTGGTGCAGAAAGGACTTTCCCCATTTTTTTCATTCCAAATGGTCCTGTGACTTCTCCTCCTGCGAATGGGACCAGCGGATCTTTTGTTCCATTTATTGCCAGAACTGAAACAGGTTGTGAGGAAGAACAACCTGGAATTAAATTTACTGGGATATTTCCTGCAACAGGAGCAATTGCCGCTATTTTATTAGACAATTCACAGGCCAGGCGATATGACATTATCGCTCCATTTGACATTCCTGTTGCGTATACGCGTCGGGGATCAATGCTCATTTTTTTAATAAGATTGTCAATCAAGGCTGAAATGAAGCCAACATCATCAATATTTTCATTCTCACTATCAGCTACTTTGCTGTTTCTCCCATCATTCCAGTGTTTATCAATTCCCTCCGGATAAACCACAACAAATCCTTTTTGATCCGAAAGCCTGTCAAAACCTTCCAAAGTAAGTTTCACCATATTCATTGCTGTACCTCCTCCTCCATGTAGAACAATTAAAAGAGGCATTGATTTAGAAATACTAAATGAAAGAGGGACATGTATGAGCCAGCTTCGTTTGAATCCGCCGAAGGTCATGGTATCTCTATAATTTGTTCCGCGAATATTATTGTTTGAGAAACTTACAAACAATAAAAATGCAAAAAAAACTGGAAGTATAATTTGTCTTTTTTTAAGCATAATGAATGAACCTTAACTGGCAAATATTCAGAAAATGACATGTAAGGTAATACAAGTGAGAAACACCTATTATAATTCAGGGATCGATGGTATTTCTCAATTTGTGAAACCGAATGCACAGGGCTGAAATCAGAAATCCGGCTGACTTACAACATTAAAAGTGTATGGCGTACCCTACATCAATTAATAAATATCCATTATGACTGCTTCCGTCCTCTTTGTTTTTTTGAATAACGATCAATCCGTATGCACCGCGAAGATCTATAAAAATCTCACCTGAATTTAGGGTTTTGGCCAATCCGCCACCACCTGTAAGCCCAAAGTTGAAACTATTAATACTGCTAGTGATATCAGTACTTGCGTCAAAAGAGACTGGAGCACTAACAGGTTGAGTTTCAGCCCTGTCGGCATAAACAATACTTGATCCACTGGTTTTCTGCCGGGCATTCAATAAAATCCCAAAGTAAGGACCAAAATCTGCATAGAACTTTAATGATTTATTTAACGGAATAAGATATTTAAGCATCACGGGAAGTTCCACATAATTCAATATGCTTTCATTGTTATAATCTGCATAAAAATAGGTACCGGCTGGTACAAGAGGATTAAAAGAAGAGGCATCAAAAGCCTGTACCCCATTTCGTTTGCCACCTTCGCTTGAATACATCAGATCAACCTGCAAGCTGAAACGTGAATTTAAAGATAGCGAAGAAGTAAGACCAAAAGCAATCCCTTCGCGAGAAGTATAATCGCGGCTAAGCTCATTACCGTTTCCTCCGCTTAACCGTGGCAGATTTAATCCTCCATGTATTCCAAGAGTAAATTTGGATCCATCATTTAATTCCGATTGCTGACCAAATGACAATGCACTCAGGCATACTGAAACAAACAAGATCAGAAATAGTTTTTTCATAGGAATATTTTTAATTAAAGTCACTTTAAAATATATATCTATAGTTTAAGATAGAAACAAATATATATATAAGTCTATAATAAACAAATTTTCTTCTTTTTCAGTTGCATAGAGTTATCTCATCAGTCAAAAAAAGTTCTGATACTTATTATTAATACTATTTAATTTTGGTTTTTGTTTTGATTAATTTTGTCCGGATTAGTTTAATCTCGTCAAACCTTCAGATATTATTATTCACTTTTTTAATCAGGATACAAATAAAAAGGAGGACGGTATGCTTAAAAAAAGTATTAAAAAAATATCATTTGATCCTTCTGGTAATGGAGATAATACAACTTCACAGGACTTGAAACCGATAAAACTGTTAGCACCTTCAGAAGGGAAAGGCATTTCAGTTATGAAAGCACTGAAACGACGCAAAACCGTACGTGAAATAAGCGATAAAAAATTGCCCTTGCAGGTTCTTTCAAACCTGGCATGGGCAGCATGCGGGGTAAATCGGAAAAAAGGCCCTTTTGGAATTCCAGGAAGGACTGCAGCAACTGCCAGCAATTCCCAGGAGATCGATCTTTATGTCGCAATGGAAGATGGGACTTATTATTATGATGCCTTGAGAAATAGTTTGATCCCGGTTTTAAAAGGCGATCTTCGTCCTTTGGCTATCGGACAGGGACAGGTAAGCTTTGGAGATAAAGCACCTGTTCGCTTTATCTATGTTGCTGATATAAATAAACTTGCCAACACATCCGGTTACCAGGAACCCGGTTTGCAGAATCCGGATATTCAGAAATCATATTATTTTGTCGATACCGGAATAATTGCAGAAAATGTCTATTTATCTGCTGCGTCACAGTCGCTGGCATCATGGTTTCATAATTGTAATAAACCTGCACTTAAGGCAAAATTGAACTTACGTGAAGATCAAAGGGTACTTTTTGGTCAGACAATAGGATATCCCGGTAAGAAATAAAATATTATTAAACAAGGAACTGCACGGGTCAGATAAATTTTCATTTGGACAGGCATATTTAATTACCTATAAGCATCTATCAACTTTTTCGCAAATAAAGTGTTTAATCTGTTATTAAAAGGCGAATACATTTAAAGTTTAGTATTAATAGCCATCATTTAAGCCTTTAATAAGCCATAAAAATTATTTGCATTATGAAGAGAAATAAGATTGTTTATGAGATATTTAACGGAACAAACTTCAGTTTGCTGAATATTTGTCTGCTTTTATTGCGATGTTTAATAGGGATTTATCTTTTTATAGCAGGTGCAGGTAAAGTTGCGGGCTGGTTTGGAGGTATTGATATGCCGGCTACATTAGAGTTTTTTACTAAAATGGGAATTTCGGCGCCACTTGCTTACCTGAGCTCTTATACCGAGTTTATCGGAGGATTTCTTTTGACCATAGGTTTATTTACCCGGCCTGTTGCATTTGCAGTTATGATAAATATGATAGTGGCAACGGTTGTCAACTTACAGGGAGGGTTAATGGGACCTTCCAGTGCCCAGACTCCTTTGATTTTTCTTACCGTGGATATTGGAATCCTTATCGCAGGACCAATGGCTTACAGTCTTGATAATCTGATTTTTAGAAAAAAACAGGAATGAAAAGAATATAATGGCTTGACTTGATGAAATTTCTATAATCATATGTCTAATAAAAAGAGTATATATCAAGGAAATTAAAAGTTCAGCATTTAAAGAAGGTGATTCAATCCCAGCCATGTAAACGTGCGATAGTATTGATATTTCACCATCCCCGGAATGGTCACTGGTTCCTGCAGATACCATGTCCTCCAGGAGGTACTCACAGGTACGATTTTAAATTATATGCACTTGATACAGAAATCTATTCTGAACCTGGTATTACCAAAAAAGCATTGCTTAAGGAAATGGAGGGCCATATACTTGAAGAGGCTCATCTGATGGGAAGATACCGGAGAAAGTGATAGATATAAAAAAAGATTCATTGTTATTCAGCTTTAAGCAACTGACCAAGATGGAAAAATGCTTTTTTTACAAAATTAACAGTGCTGTTTTCCGGGACAACGATTTTTGAATCATAACCAAGTTTCAGTGCAAGCTCTTTCATGCTTGTACTGCCGGTAGCATGTATAATGCAGGGCTTGGTACCTGAAGAAGTATTCATTACTCTGTTTTCAAAGAATTTCAGGTCCTTCAGATCGGCACGACGGGTTATGAAATCTTTGAAGAAAAGGGTATGAATTATTTCACTTTTCCAGTCAATGTTCATATTATACAGATTCTGTGCGTAAATGCTGGTAAAAAGCCTTTGGTCCATTGTTTCATCAGTCATATGAAACTTATTGATGAGCTCATCAATAAGATATACAGCATAGCCTGCATGAGATATCCAGGTACCGGTATTCGGAAAATTATAACTCGTTGGTGTTGCCGGAAGTTTGATACCGCTCCTGTTGAATTCAAAATTGTATAACCTGCCTGATAACTTTCCAAGATTCAGGGCTCCGCATAAAAATGATGATGAGGATTTATTAAACTTGTATTCAATTTCGTCTATCCCGCTTAAAAAAATAACGTCGAAAGCATCAACAATAATTACAACTTCTTTCCCCGGCAGATTTTTAATATATTCACGAACCGCTATCAGTTTCTTCCCATATCCGATCCACTTTTCTCCCCATCCTAATATAACAGGTTCAAAATTATTCCGTCCACAGGACTCAATAAATAAATCGTAATATGCCTGTTTATCAGTTCCAAAAGCAATTACTTTCGACATAAAGGGTTATTATAAGATAATTCGTTGGCCAATTTAATTATTTATTCTTTTGAATTGCCGGGATCAATAAATTATTCGATATTTAATGAAAACTTTATATAATAAAATCTTATTCCCGAAACAGGGTGAATTGGAAATCACAAAAAATAACCTTGCCGCCTTCCCATGGAGTAGGTAATAAAGACAATTTTCCCAATTTCTGATTTCCGGATTTGATTTCTTTAATTATTTTTGCACGGATTTTTAATTTTTAGTCAGATAAGTTATGGCAGAAGAAAAGAAAGAAAGATGGCTCACGTATATGGCTGTATCAACCATTTTAATAGCTGTAGCAGCAACATTTTCAACATTTAAGGGCGGCGGATTCAGCACAAGAAGCCTGCTTAATCAAACTATGGCCAGCGACCAGTGGGCCTTTTATCAGAGTAAAAGCATTAAAAGCTATATTTATGATATGCGCAGGGAGAACCTTGAGTTACAGGTGGCCACACTTGAAAAGCAGAATGGAGTAACCCTTGAGGAATTCCGCATCTTCGGGCAGGCGCAGATCCAGTTCCGCAAGCGTCTCGACGGACGGCCCGGGAATGAGCAGGTAATAAGCGGCGTTTCGGGACCGATATCGAGCTTGAATGCCCCGACCGGCCCCAACCCCAGGCGGCCTACTGCGGGGATTAAAGCGCCGGAGAAGTAGCTCTCAGTGAGCCTTGACTCTTGACCGCTCAACAGGTTATACGGGCGCGACTGGTAGAACTCGCGGCGTGGGCTCGCGGAAGCCTGAGGAGCGTAAGTCTGGCCAAATGTCTCGCCGGCTGCGGCGAGGGTTGAGGCGGCGATCGATGCGGCGAGAAAGTGGCGGCGTTTCGCTGTCCTCCGATGCCGATTGTAAGCCGCGGCGCAGGAGTCCAGCGGCGCGAAAGCCTGGACGAGCCGCAAAGATCGGGACGAGACTTGCAGGCGCGCCGGTGTTTTCAAATCCAGAAGCTCCGCGGAGCTTCAACGATTTTTCGGCAACTCCCGCCGAAACCTGTGCCGCTGTTCCGAAAGGACGGCGGCATTTTTTGTTTTTTTCCTGGTTTTGGACCGGAAAACAGGGAGAGCCTAGCGGGCGATGAGGAACATGACCCAACTGAAGACGATGACTGAGCCGACGAAGAGGACGAAGCAGTAAGCGTCGTAGCGGAACATTTTCGGCGGGGTGTCGCGCATGGTGATGCCGAAGACGGTGGAGGCGAAGAGCGCAAAGAGAGGGACTGGGAGGAATAGGGAAGGGGATCCATCGAATGCATTTCTCCTTCACACGTATCTCTCGTCAAAACCACGCGAAGTTGCGATTTCTGAGGAAATAACGCAACTT
>CAVVGP010000248.1:0-8847 GCA_963747625.1 uncultured Bacteroidales bacterium
AAATATTGCTGATTTACAGTAGAAGCTTTTTGACCTCCCATCTTCAAATTCGCTAAGCATCGTGTTTAGTAATTGGATTCGTTTAATTTGTTGTTCAATGAATCTATCAATGCCTTTTTCTTTGATATGATATAAATTTGGTAAAATCTTTTTGCACGATGGGTATGAAGAAGATTCCTTAACCAGGGAATAATCTTCTTCACTTTTGAATTTTTTACAAGGAAAATCTGAACATTCAGCACAGACTTCAAGATTATTTTTCTTTACACAGCAGGTTATAAAGGAACATGACGGATGTTTGTTAAAGAAATCACTACCTCCACATCCCGGACATTTTGACGATCCTTTGATGTAGTATCTCGGACATAAACCGCAATCAAGACCACAAACTCCGATTGTCGGATATTTTTTTAAATCTGTTCTTTCCATCTATGGCCTCCTTCATCGTTCTTTACGAAATTGCCATCAATTCATTTAAAACTTATATAAAGGTAGGTATATTTGATTACTCAGATAACCATTTTACTATTTAAATGTTACTTAAGAAACTATAATAATGGCAGTTAGAAAAATATCAGAATACTTCCTGAGATTTATTATCACCAAACCTGACCAGCTTTGACCTGGTATTTAGTGCATTTAATTTTTTAACATTTATTTATCTTATAATTTATGATTGCGGTTCCTTCAAAAATTGGAATAGACCCGACTCACTGAAATTAATAATGCGGCAGGGCAGATTATTTTGCAATCTGAATAAATTGGCGGTGAATTTTAGTTTATCTTTGAATCAATCGTTATTTAACCTGTAATAAATAAGATCAGTTTTTTTATTTTAACCTTAATCAGGACACTATGAAAAAATATATTTCTGTCATACTTTTTGCCATTTTATTATTGGCTCTTTCCTGCAGAGAAAATTCTGAAAAAAAAGTGAAACAAAAACTCCTTCTTCAAATTTATACCGGGTTGAAGAAGGTTTTGTTGATTCACATGGGGTTCTGATTTATTATACGGCATTTGGTAAAGGAGAACCATTGGTGATCCTGCATGGTGGTCCGGGTGCTTCCCATGACTATTTTCTTCCATACCTTCTCCCATTGGCCCGGAAAAACAGGCTTATATTTATTGATGAACGCGGTTCAGGACGTTCTCAGAAAATTGAGAATCCCTCGGGTTATACTGTAGGGAACATGGTTGAGGATGTGGAAGCAGTCAGGAAGGAACTGGAACTTGGCAGGATAAATCTTATGGGACACTCATTTGGTGGTGTTCTTGCTCAGGCATATGCTCTGAAATACCAGGAAAATCTTTCCCATCTGATATTATGCAGCACATTTCACAGTACGAGTAAAATGAATGGGGTGCTCAAGAATATAATGGAGAAAATGGCACCTGAACTGCGGATGCGGATTGAAAAGATGGAGAAGGCAGGATTGTATGGACATGGGATGGACTATGAAAAAAACAGGTATACTTCAGAATATATGATCGCTGCCTGGGGTGAAGGTTACTTCCCTTACCTCTATCAGAATCATCCTGATCCCAACTATGATCCTGTTGCCAACGGGATTATGGCCTGGGATGTTTACAGGGAGATGTGGGGTTCGGATGGTGAGTATATTATCGACGGCAATCTGTCATCTGTAGAATACGGTGACAGTCTTTCGACTATTAAGGTCCCTGTACTTATAACAGTAGGTGATAGTGACGAATGCGATCCATCACTTGCCAAAGAGATGAACGAAAAGATAAAAGGATCAAAACTTGTAATACTTCCAAAAAGCGGACATATGACATTTGTGGATCAACCATCTCTTTTCATTTCTGAAGTTGATGGATTTTTGCATCCCGGACAATGAAAAGACGATTTATTTTAATAAAAAACCAGCCATCACGGACATTCCATGTGGCTGGTTTAGATTAAGGGCTTAAGTTGATAATATAGAGATCAATTTGTATTATAAGGATGGACCAATTTTATTCTTTATCTCTTGCAGTATTGCATTCTTATTTACCATTACAGATATAGTTTTCAGGAGAAAATACTCTTTTGACATATACATATACCCCCCGCAATTCCTCTGGTCACTCGAATTTTTGACTATATAGAATCTCTTCACTTTATTGTTTTCAGCAATGCCTATTATATGCATATTATGGACATCTTCAGTAGTATGATTATCAAATGCTGTCTGCCTCATCGGTTGCGTAATTGTATTTATGGAATCATTTAATATGGCAAAACCATCACCATATGTGTAAGTATCACCATCCCAGCACACAGAATAATTGTGCAACAATACATAATCTACAAGATCTCCGAAATCATTTAATGGAAGATTCAGATAGAAATTATTATTCCAGTTCGATTCAATCTCCAGGATAAATTTTGAATAAAAAGGATGATGGCTGAATGAAGTAATTTCCACATAATCATCAGGATTAATTCCAACCATCTCGGCAGCAAATGACTTCGGTGTGTAACTTTTTTGCTTATATATAAAAGTGTCAGGGGCTTTTCCCATATTGCCTGATAAAATTTCGCCAAAATCTTTTCTGTATCCTTCAATCGTCATATTTCCATGCCCTGAATTCACATAATATTTGGCTTTTTCAAGTAAAGCTTTGTCCATCTCAACATAATCATATTTAGATACTGAGTCTTTTTTTCCTGAATATACCGATTCAGGAATTGCCCCATAATTTTTATATGCACTCAGTACACTAAATGTCAGATCGCCCCGGCCAAAATAGCTTTTGCCGTTCATTCTGATATATTTCTCTGCTTTATCCAATACCGTTGGAGCAACAAAAAACATTGGTGTGAGAACAACAGGGTTTTTCCCGAGCCTGATTGCTTTGGTTTCAATAAAAGATGTTGTTGCAAAGCTGCAGCAAAGACCGGTTGCCTGTTGGTCCTTAATTGGGGAGCTTTCAATAAGTTTAATGATTTTATATCCCTGTATTTCAGGGTTCAAATTGGTTTTTAGTGTAAAAAAATAATTTGTTCGGCTCAGCCTTAAACCAAGTGTCCCTCCCCACACTCCGTCTATAACCGAATCACCGGGAACTATTTTTCCTTTATAAATAATTCCGGCATTCAAAGAAGAAGCATCAATAAATACACTATCATTAACAGTCCATACCCTATCCATGGCAAGATCCTTTAATCCCTGGTCCGGGCTATCCAGAAATCCTTTTATACTGTCCTTTAATACTTCAAATCTTAAAATTGCGCGCAATGAAAATTGAGCAGTTGTTACCTTCCCCATCCATGACCCCTGTAGTATTTGTGCTTTATTGTTCTGACAAAATATTACGGAGGGTATCAGAAGGAGTAATGAAAAAAAAATCATTTTCGTTTTCATAATTAATAGTTTTAAGAATAAGTAGCTTGAAATTCTGACAGAATGACGCATATTTATGCGATTAGCTGTATCTCGGCAAAATCTTATTGATTTTTTACATGTCCCCACTCAGGATGATATCTAATAAAAAGCAAACTCATTTTTAAATGCGAATCTGGAACTAAAGTAAATATTTGTACATTTATTGTTTGGTATATCAGTTCAGTTTAACATAATTGTAATTTCTTATGAAAATTAATGGGAGAAAAATCGGCTATTCATTATTTCTGGTTGTTTTTTTACTCAGCGCATGCAAAAAAGAACAGGTAACTACATCTCTTCCGCGAAGTGTTCCGGAAAAAGAGGGAGTTTCCTCTAAGGGAATTATTGATTTTCTTGATGCAGCCGCAAAAAGCAAGCATGAATTCCACAGTTTTATGTTCCTACGACATGGAAAAGTGATAGCAGAAGGATGGTGGAATCCGTACAAACCTGAACTCAGGCATACATTATATTCGACCAGTAAAAGCTTTACTGCTACAGCAGTCGGTTTTGCAGTAAGCGAAAAAAAGTTATCAGTCGATGATAAAGTCATCTCTTTCTTTCCGGATGAATTGCCTGATACTGTTAGTCCGTTTTTGTCTGAAATGAAGGTAAAGGATCTGCTGAGCATGTCGGCAGGAATGGATCCTGATCCGACATTTAAAACGGTGATAAATGACAGCAACTGGGTAAAGGCATTTCTGGCAGTACCTGTCGTTCATAAGCCGGGAACGAAATTTCTGTACAATACCCTGGCAACATATATGTTATCAGCCATAGTTCAGAAAGTCACAGGAGAAAAGGTAATTGACTATCTGAAGCCTCGGTTGTTCGAACCCCTGGCAATTGAGGGAATGGATTGGGAAGTTGATCCGCAGGGCATTAATTGCGGAGGTTGGGGCTTGAGGCTGAAAACAGAAGATATGGCTAAATTCGGGCAGCTTTTCCTGCAAAAAGGGAAGTGGAACGGGAAACAAGTGCTGCCGGCAGAATGGGTTGAACAAGCCACCACAAAAAAAATTGATCAAAATCCCGATGCCCACCAGGCCGCGAAAGATACAAGCGACTGGTTGCAAGGCTATTGTTATCAGATGTGGAGATGCCGTCACAACTGTTATCGTGCTGATGGTGCGTATGGACAATATATAATTGTTATGCCCGACCAGGATGCCGTAATAGCCATTACAGCAGAAACCATTGATATGCAGTCTGAAATTAACCTTGTGTGGGATTATTTGCTGCCCGCCTTAAAAACAGGCAAATTGGAAGAAAACACTGCACGGGTTTCATATCTTAAGCAGAGATTATCAGATCTTGCATTGCCATTACCCGTTGCAGGGAATGGGCCTCTTTTTGAATCACAGATTTCAGGTAAAACATTTACATTCGAACCTAATGATAAACACCTGAAAACAGCTAGCTTCCATTTTATGGAAAATATGTGCCATTTTTCAATGATGATCGACACCATCCGCTATGACTTTTCATTAGGATCAGGAAAATGGATAAATGGAAAAACAACTCTTCTTGGACCCAATTTATTATTGCTTGCAAAAGCCCATTTTGTGGGTCTTCCTCCTGCCAAAGTAGCCGGAATTTTCGGCTGGAAAAATAAAAATACGCTCGAAATTGTATTGCGATATATTGAAAGTCCTCATACTGAAACAATTACATGTAAGTTTGATAAGGATAAAGTATCAGTTGATTTTCAATACAGTAATTTGCCAGGAAGCAAGGAGCCTGAATTAAAAGGGAAAATACTGAACCAGGTAAATCAGGGAAAAATGTGATACTAATTCCTGAGAAAACTTTTGATGTAAAGCAGGAGAGATACTTTATTGTTTTGGTTGAAAATCCCCTGAAGCGGGATATTTAGGTAGTAAGACTATTGGAGGCTTTTCCGTTATTGAATTCATTCCCTAAGGATTTCAATCAGTTCAACGATTGCTTCAGCATCTGAAGGATCTTTTACAGGAGACAGACTCAAGAGTGGCCTGACTTTATTTAAGTCCTCACCGGTAACAAGATCTTTTCCTATAATTATGTTGTATAACAGTGCTGATTTAAGTGTATTGGCTTTTACACGGAAGTTGTTGAATGCACGGGAACCGTCAATGCCATAGCGTGCAGGGAAAACATGAACAAATCTTTTCTGGTCGTCGTGAAACTTCAATGTCCACAGAGAACCATCCGACAATGGAATAATCCTGAAGCACTCAATCTTTGTCCCAACCCACTGCATGTAAGCTTCCCTATGAAAAAAATCCTTTTGCTTAAGAAATTCTTCAGCTTCCTGTATTATATTTTTTATTGTCAATGAACCTGTATAAATGTCCATTACTGATGTTCCAAGATGCTTCAGGTCTCTGGCAAGCGATTGAATATCATCCATGGATTTGTCGATATTGAGGTTAATGAATTCCTTTATGAATCCTAAATGGTGCTTTATCGGATTGAATAAAAAAGGTTCAGGTATTTGATAATCAGTATTCATGATGTTAAATTACTAAGATTTACCATACATGAGGAAAAAAGAGAAGAATGATTAAGGTCTGATATGTTGATATTCATAATTGATTATCTTTAAATCACAAAAAATCAGGAACGGGGGATTAACGTATGATCTTTTCATAAGATTTAAAGCAAAAATAATATAGAAAAAATGAATGTTTACAAGTAAGTAATTAGTTTCATAAACCAAAAAACTGTATAAAAATGAAAACAATTCCGCTTAAGTTATTTATGGGAATAATGACTTTCATTATTCTTTGCAGTGCAAGATCAAGCCAAAGAGATCCTCTTGCCCTTTATGCTGAACTGGATAAGAATGCTCCTCCAAATACGTTGACAGCCAAGGAGAAAGAAAATGGCTGGCAGCTGCTATTTGACGGGAAAACGACAAAAGGCTGGCATGGCTATAATATGAAAGGATTTCCCGATTGCTGGACTATTGAAAACGGAACATTTACAATGAACACCAAAGGCAGCCAGGAAAGTCTGGATATAGTTACAAATAAAATTTACCGCAATTTTGCTTTAAGTCTTGATTATAAACTGACCAAAGCTGCTAATAGCGGGGTATTATTCCAGATATCGGAAGATCCTAAATACAAATTTCCATATGAAACAGGTCCCGAATTTCAGATTATCGATCATGAAAACTGGCCTGATAAACTTGAAGACTGGCAGATCAACGGTGCAAATTATGCGATGTATCCTCCTATGGCAAGGCCTTATAAACCAATTGGTGAATGGAATCATCTTTTCCTTGTAGTGGATGGGAATTTCGTTACACAAATATTGAATGATGTTATTGTTGTCAGATATGAAAAAAATTCTCCTGAGTGGAAAAAACTGCGTGATAGCGGTAAATGGGTAAATTTTCCTGACTGGGGGAAATTCGACGAGGGGCATATTTCGCTTCAGAACCATGGGACCAAAGTATGGTTCAGGAGTATTAAACTGAAACAGTTATAACCACCATTGAAACATTTAAAGAAATGTCAAATTCAGATAAAACCAGGAGGGGCTTTTTAAAGAAGGCCGGACTTGTCACTGCCGGCATGACAATTATCCCCGGCAAAGTTATGAGCGGTTTTGGTCACAAAGCTCCAAGTGACAAGCTTAATATTGCAGGTGTTGGGATTGGTGGTAAAGGTCACACTAACCTGCATGGGATGGCTACTGAAAACATAGTTGCATTATGTGATGTTGACTGGAAGTATGCTGATTCCTGTTTCAAAGAATTTCCGATGGCAAAAAAATACTGGGACTGGAGGATGATGTTTGATGAAATGGCCAGTTCAATAGATGCTGTAATGGTTGCTACTGCAGATCATAGTCATGCACTCATAGCTGCGCATGCTCTTACAATGGGTAAACATGTGTATTGCCAGAAACCTCTCACACATTCTGTTTATGAATCGCGACTACTGACAAAGCTTGCCACAAAATATAAAGTTGCCACCCAGATGGGGAATCAGGGTAGTTCCGGTGATGGTGTGCGTCAGTTATGTGAATGGATATGGAACAATGAGATTGGAGAGATCAGGGAGGTTCATGCCTGGACTGACAGGCCGATCTGGCCGCAGGGTATACCACGTCCTAAAGAGGTGATGCCAATTCCGAAAACTCTCAATTGGGACCTTTTTATCGGATCGGCTCCAATGAGACCATACAATGATATTTATACTCCATGGAACTGGCGTGGCTGGTGGGATTTTGGCACAGGAGCTTTTGGTGATATGGCTTGCCATGTGATGGACCCGATTTACAGGTCGCTGAAACTGGGTTATCCTGTAAAAGTAAGGGGAAGCTCAACCAGTATCAATATTGATTCGGCTCCACAGGCTGAAACGGTGGAATTTTTATTTCCGGCCAGGGATAATATGCCAAAGCTTGCCTTGCCAGCTGTTAAAGTTCACTGGTACGATGGCGGTTTGCTGCCAAACCTTACAGACCTGCTTCCCGAAGGTGAAAATTTAATGGCTGACGGATTAGGTGGTTGCCTTTTTATAGGTTCCAAAGATGCTCTCATGTGCGGTTCAGGAGGCTATAGCCCCCGTTTGCTTTCCGGAAGAGTACCTGATGTGAAACCTTATCTGCGCAGGGTTCCGGGAGGAGCAGCTTTTTATCCCGACGGACCTCATGAGCAGGACTGGATACGCGCTTGCAAGGAATCAGCTGAAAACAGAGTAGAGGGAGCTTCTGATTTTGCCTATTCAGGGCCTTTTAACGAAATGGTCCTCTTAGGTGTACTGGCAATCCGTTTGCAGGCACTGAATAAAGCCCTGGCATGGGATGGGAAAAACATGAAATTCTTGAATATATCTCCGGCAGAGGAGTTGAAAATTGTAAAAAGTGATGATTTTAAAGTTGTGAACGGTCATCCCACATTTGATAAAAAATATGATACTTTCAATGCTCTTGAAAGTGCAAATAGTTATATACGTCACAATTACAGGGAGGGATGGAGTCTGCCTGCAATGCCGGTGTAGATTACGGTGAAAAAAGGAGTAATTACTAAATAGGAATAGTTACTAAATAGAAAAAGATACTAATTAGCACCCTAAATTCTGGACAAGATAATGAACAAAACTTCAGTGTTTCTCTATTTCATTTGTGCAATAGCAACAATGGGCGGTCTGATGTTTGGCTTCGATATAGCAATAATATCTGGTGCAGTTCCTTTTATACAACCATATTTCGGATGGAATGAGCTGCAACTGGGATGGGGAGTCAGTTCACTCCTGGTAGGCGCGATATTAGGGGCTTTTGGTTCAGGAGTGCCCTCCCCAAGATGGCCGTAAGAGCGTTCTCATTGCTGTAGCATTGTTCTTTGCAGTTTCCTGTACCGTCACAGCTCTTGCACACTCATCAGTTATTTTTATATCAGCACGATTATTCGGAGGATTGGCTGTAGGAGCCGCTTCAGTCCTGTCTCCCATGTATGTGG
>CAVVGP010000249.1:0-8736 GCA_963747625.1 uncultured Bacteroidales bacterium
TAGAATGGGAAATCATTATTGCCTCCATCCCAAAGGATTACATCGCAACCGGCAGGATCGTTTTCAGCTGCCCGAAGAATTGCTTCATAATCAACCCCGGCATAGATTACATTACCCCTTACCACATGCGGTTCATACTCTTCCATTTCCTCCACAGTGCATTTATGTTTTTCAAGATCCTTAACCACTGCGAAACGCTGAACTTTCTGAGCATTGAGGTCACCATATGGCATCGGATGACGAATCGCTACCACTTTCAGCCCTTTTTTCATAAGAAGCTCAATAACCTTTCTTGATGTCTGACTCTTACCGCACCCAGTGCGTATTGCTCCAACAGCTATCAAAGGTTTTGTACTCTTTACCATTGTATCTGAGGGCCCCAGCAATATAAAATTGGCTCCTGCTGCATTTACAATTGCACTCACTGACATAACCTTCTGGTATGTAACATCACTATATGAAAATACACAGTCAGTGACATTATATTTTTTTATAAGATCGGGCAGATTCACTTCAGCGAAAATCGGGATTCCATCAGGATATAATTTGCCGGCCAGTTCTTTGGGATATTTCCTACCATCAATATCGGGAATCTGGGCTGCTGTAAATGCCACAACGTTATAATATTCATTATCTCTGTAGCAAGTATTGAAATTATGAAAATCGCGACCTGCCGCACCAATTATGATGACATTTTTCTTAATCATAAAACCTCCTTATTTTATTAGAAAATTATTTTCCTGAAATGAACTTTCATTTTAAAATGAACCAACAAATGTATAATTTGCATACTGAAATTCCGAGCATTTAATAGTATTTTTTTAAATGCTGTTTCTGTGCTTTAATTTACTGAATGACAATTTGTTATTACCATTTCAGAAGTGTTCTGAAAACATGTTAAAGAAAATGTTTTCAATTAGAGAAGGTATATGGCAAATTCTTTGTACTATTATGACATGTTATGAATGTGCTGGCTCACATATATCTGTCTGGTGATTCTGATAAAATAATCATTGGCAATTACATAGGTGATTATGTAAAAGGCCGCGATTATCTAAAATATCCCGATCTTATCAGAAAAGGCATCATATTGCACCGCCATATTGACGGGTTCACCGACAGTCATCCTGTTGTGCACCGCAGCAAAATATTTTTCACAAGAAAATATCACAAATATTCAGGCGTCATAACCGATATAATTTATGATCATTTTCTGACTAAGGAGTGGGATTTTTTTTCCAGAAGACCCCTGGAAAGTGTTACTTACAATTTTTACAGGGCCCTGGTGAATAATTACGAAATAATGCCTGAAAACGTTAAGGAAATGATGCCTTTCTTTATTATAAACAACTGGATAGAATCGTACCAGACATTAAACGGTATCCGTCATGTTTTGAATACTTTGAGCAAGCGTTCCACCCTTCCCAACGAAACACGTTTTGCAATGCACGCTCTTAAAAAGAATTATTATTCTCTTCAGGATGATTTTATGGAGTTTTTTCCACAACTCATTGATTATGTCGAAAAAGATTTTGGCATTGAAATTTCACACAGGCTAACGATGCCATTCTGATTATATCAGGTATTCGGTACGGCTGGCATCCAGCCTCAGGAAAATAAACAAAAGTATTGTAAATCCCCACAAAGAACTGCCTCCGTAGCTTAGGAAGGGCAATGGTATTCCTATCACCGGAACCAAACCTATTGCCATTCCTATATTCAAAAAAATATGTATGAACATTATTGAAACTACACAATAGCCGTAAATCCTTGAAAAATCCGAACGTTGCCTTTCTGCAAGTTTTATCAAGCGCAGAATCAAAAACAAATAGACACCAATTACCACACCGGAACCCAGAAAACCCCACTCTTCACCTACTGTACAGAAAATAAAATCAGAACTTTGCTTAGGAACAAACTTAAATTTAGTCTGGGTACCCTGCAAAAAACCTTTACCGGAAAATCCACCTGAACCTATAGAGATTATTGACTGGTTTACATTATAGCCGGTTCCATGATAATCTGTCGTAAAACCTAACAAAATGTCTATTCTCTCTCTCTGATGAGGTTTAAGGATATTATTTATGGTAAAATCAACCGAATTGACAAATAAGATACTTCCTAACAGGAACAGGTATATTATAAGTAATGAAACTGCTTTCTTATTGTAAAAATAGATGGCATAGACTATCCCGGACAGGAAAAGCGATATAAGTATAACCATCTCACTATCAACTGATTTAATTACATAATAATCAAGCAGATAAAAGATTCCTCCAATAAAAATGAAAACAGCTGTCCCAATAAGAATGACTTTCCATTTACGGGAAGCATAAAGCGAAATTAATGCTGCAATTACAATTAATACAATTGTAAGATGAAGATTATTGGTAAGAAGTGTTAGAAAAAACAGAACTATCATAAGTAATCCTGATACGAATATGTATGGACTCATTCCCTCCCTGAAGAGGACTATAAATAATGAAACAAATACTATAGCTGAACCCATATCCGGCTGAAGCATGATAAGAAATACAGGAAAAATAATTATTGCCACTGCTGGAATTATTGAAGAGAATCGTGTCAGATCTTGTTTCCTGTTATTTAAATAACTTGCCAGAGCCATAGCCGTCCCAAACTTTGCAAATTCTGATGGCTGAAGACTTATTGCTCCAAATTCAAACCACGATTTTGCCCCGTTTATTTCCTTACCGAAAATAACCACAAGGATAAGAAGAAGCATACAGAAACCATAAATGAACCAGGAGAAGAAGAAATAAAACCTGTTATCGATGATTACAATAAAGACAGCAAGTACAATGGAGGCTAATATCCATAGAAACTGCTTTCCATAACGTTGAGAAAAGTCCAGTATTCCTGAGTGTTCCTCATTAAATACTGCGGCATAAATATTGAACCATCCCATCATGATTAAAAACAAAAACAGGATAATAGAAGTCTTATCTATTCCCTGCCATATATTAACGGTCCGTTTCACGGCTGCATAAGATTTAGATTAAGCATGCTCTGTTCACGTTCCTTGTTGGAAACTTCGCCTTTAAGATATTTTTCAATCATGAGGCTGGCTATTGGTGCTGCATAAGTTGCTCCGAATCCTGCATTTTCAACAACCACCATAATAGCAATTTTAGGATTTTCCTTCGGAGCAAAAGCAATAAAAACAGAATGCTCCTTGCCATGCGGGTTTTGAGCAGTCCCTGTTTTCCCGCAGATAATTATATCTTTTAAAGCTGCAATTCCTGCAGTATTTCCTGCTGTTCCATTTACCGCTTCCTCCATTCCCTTAATGATCTCTTCAAAATGAAGCGAATCGATATCGATTTTATGTTTAATTGTGAATTCCGGATTAATTTCACCATTATCCCCAACTGATTTAATAATATGAGGTGTATAATAGTAACCCCTGTTGGCGATTGCAGCTGTCATATTAGCCATCTGCAGAGGCGTAACTAATATCTCCCCCTGTCCTATTCCCATAGAAATGACCGTAAGCGCCTTCCATCCGTTTTTTCCATAATATTTGTCAAAATAAGTTCCTGCAGGTATAAAACCCGGCAATTCATTAACAAAATCTGTTCCCAATTTAGTTCCAAAACTAAACTCTGTAAGATATTCCTTCCACTTTTCGTATGCCTCTGATACAGAATTGTACTTTGGATTTTCAAGAACTTTACGGTATGCCTGGCAAAAGTACGCATTACAAGAAATTGCAATAGCATCCTGAAGATTTAACGGAGACCGGTGTGAATGGCATCTTACAAAGAGATAACCATTGGAACAGCTAAACAGAGTTGAAGGTGAAATAACCCCTTCCTGAAGAGCAATCAGCCCATTTATAGGCTTAAAAGTAGATCCGGGAGGATAATAAGCCATTAGTGCCCTGTTAAACAAAGGTTTCAGAGTATCGGCTGAAAGGTTTGCAAAATTATCTGACCTTACCCTTCCTACAAGCAGACCAGGATCAAAATTGGGAGAGGAGACAAGAGCCAGAACTTCTCCTGTGTTTGGTTCTATTGCGACAATACTGCCTCGTTTATTTTTCATCAGTCGCTCACCATATTCCTGAAGATCGAGATCGAGGCTGGAAACAATATTAGATCCCTGAACAGCCACGGTATCCAGCTTCCCCTGTTCATATGAACCTTTTATCCGGCTGAAGACATCAACAAGAAATATTTTTACGCCTCGTTTACCCCTCAGCTCCTTTTCATATGCTTCTTCGATCCCGCTCTTGCCAATATAATCACCCGGCTTATAGTAAGGATTCTTTGATATTACAGCTTCATCCACCTCACTTACATATCCAAGAACATGAGCGGCAACTGGTTTTGAATATTTTCGAAGTGTACGTGGCTGAACATAAAAACCAGGATACAAAAACATCTTCTCCTGAAACCTTGCATAGGTCTCATCAGAAACCTGTTTCAAAAATACGGACGGCGCTCGCCTTGAATAGTTAATAGCTGCTTTCATCTGTTTTTCAAACAGATCTTTTGAAATACCAAGAAGGTTGCAAAACTCTGTTGTATCAATTTTTGTTACCTGTGCAGGTACAACCATAAGATCATATGCAGCCTGGTTAAAGACAATAAGCTTACCGTTTCTGTCATATATTAATCCACGGGCAGGATATTGAGTAATATATCTGAGAACATTATTGTCAGCTGAAATCCTGTATGTGTTTTTTACAACCTGAATAATAAACAACCTTATTATCAAACCCATGGTCGCCAGCACAATTAGCGCCATTATTACGTATTTCCTGTTAATAAATGAATCTTTCATGCAAAGGAATCTGTTACTTTCCCCTCCTGTAAAATTCAATCAGGAGAATGAAAGTCATGGAAAATACCGTACTTAATAAAACTCTCAGCATCGTTCTGAAAAAATCTGCAAACCGAAAGACTTCAAGATAGAACAGAGCTGTATGGTGGATGATCACTATAAGTAATGAATAAAAGAAAAACCATCTGAAGCCGTAAATCATCATTGAAGGTTCTGATCCGGATTCATACCCATCTTTTGGAGACACAATTCTCAGAACATACGGGCGAACAAAACCGGCAAGAACAGTTGCTGCAGTATGCATTCCAGGTGAGGAGGAAAAAAAATCAATAATCAATCCTAAGGCAAAAGATAAAAGAAGCAATAACCATGATGGTATTTCAATGGGCAAAAGAAGAATAAACAATATATAAACGTATGGATTGACATATCCGCTGAACTGGATATTGTTAAAAAGCAAAACCTGAAGCAGTATAAGCAAAATAAATATAAGACCAAACCTTAAGATTGAATTGATCATTTAAATGTTTTTTCAAGTTCCAGTTGTTCAGTTTTCTTCATATTGCCGATAACATCCACGAAATGTAATTTTTTAAAATCAGTCATCAGCAAAACGGATATTTTATAGAAATCACCGCCAAATTTTTCATAATCACTCACGGTCCCAACTAACATTCCTTCAGGAAAAATTGCAGAATAACCTGTCGACTCAATTGTATCTCCCACATTTACAATAACATGCTGAGGAATATCACTTAAGACAGCATACCTGTAATCCCTGCCGTCCCAGTTCAACGATCCAAAATAACCATTGCTTTTTATCCGTGCACTTAGTTTAAAATCGGGATTAAGAACTGACATGGCAACGGAATAATTCGCGGAACAACCAACAATCACACCTGCAATACTGTTTTCAGAAATTACAGCCATATCAACTTTTATGCCCTGATTTTTTCCCCTGTTAATCGTAAAGAAATTCTTTTGCCGGTTTATTGAATTCTCTATTACTTCAGCTGATGTGTGAATATACTGCTGCTTGTATACAGAATCATTAACAGAAAAAAAAAGCGAATTTTCCTTCCTTCCCGATTTTGCAAGCATGTTTTTCAAATCCACATTTTCTGCTGCAAGAGTTTCATTAATCTCGTGAAGGCTAAGGTATGACCTTATATTATTCAACTTTTCCTCGATTCCGTTAGTTATACCCCTGACACCATTTACAAGCTTTGAATTCTGGTAATTATTCGAAGTTGAAAGCAAGAAAAACGCTATTCCTTCAAGAAACAGAAAGATTATCAGGTTATTGTATCTGGCCAGAAAATTCAGAAGATTCCTCATTCACACTGTAAGATTATCTCATCAGGAACGGAAACTTATCAACATTTTTCAGTGCAACACCAGTCCCGCGTGCCACTGCATGCAACGGATCTTCAACAACATTAAAAGGAATATTTATCTTATCGGTCAGCCTTTTATCGAGACCCCTCAACAAGGCACCTCCACCTGCGAGATAGATCCCTTTATTTACTATATCTGCGTATAGTTCAGGCGGCGTTAACTCCAGAACATTTAAAAGGGCCGCTTCAACCTTTGATAAAGATTTATCCAGGCAATAAGCTATTTCCTGGTAAGATATTGGAATTTCGATTGGAAGTGCAGTCATAATATTTGGCCCTCTGACAACATAATCAGCAGGTGGATTATCTATATCGGGAAGAGCTGCTCCCACACCGATCTTAATATCTTCTGCGGTTCGTTCACCAATCTTAATGTTATGCTGATGACGCATATATGCCTGGATATCGGCGGTAAATCCATCTCCCGCAATCCTGATAGACTTGTTGCAGACAATTCCTCCCAGGGCAATTACTGCTATTTCAGTAGTTCCTCCGCCAATATCAACTACCATGCAGCCTTCAGGAGCTTCTACATCGAGGCCGATTCCGATAGCGGCAGCCATTGGTTCGTAAATCATGTACACATCCCGGCCTCCTGCATGCTCTGATGAGTCGCGCACGGCGCGGATCTCCACCTCGGTACTTCCCGAAGGAATGCAGACTACCATTTTAAGAGACGGGGAAAAAAGGCGCGGTCCCTTGTTAATCATTTTGATCATCCCCCTTATCATCAACTCTGCTGCATTGAAATCAGCAATTACACCATCGCGTAAAGGCCTGATAGTTTTTATGTTTTCATGAGTTTTACCATGCATCTGTCTCGCCTTATCACCTATTGCAATCAGCTTACCGGTATTCTTATCTATAGCCACTATAGAAGGTTCATCAACAACAACTTTATCGTTGTGAATGATAATTGTGTTTGCGGTACCGAGATCAATTGCAATCTCCTGAGTCAAAAATGAAAATAGTCCCATTATATGAGCTGGTTAATTAAATATTTAATGTTTAAAATGCCTGATTCCTGTAAACACCATCGCTATTCCATTTGAGGAACAGTAATCAATAGACTCCTTGTCCCTGACAGATCCGCCGGGCTGTACTATCGCAGTAATACCGGCTTTATGAGCTATTTCAACACTGTCGGCAAACGGAAAATAAGCATCTGACGCCATAACTGATCCTTTAATATCGAATCCGAATGACTTTGACTTTTCAATAGCATGTTTCAAAGCGTCCACCCTTGAGGTTTGCCCGATACCGCTGGCACACAATTGGCGGTTCCTGGCTATGACAATTGCATTCGATTTACTGTGCTTAACAATAATATTGGCAAAAACCAGGTCCTCAAATTCTTCAGGTCCTGGAATTCTTGCTGTAACAGGTTTCATCTGCCCTGCAGATTCTGTACTGCTATCTCTCTGCTGCCAGAGGACACCGTTTAAAAGTGACCTGAATAAATCATCCCTCCCCGCTGCCTCTTTTCTGCGAAGAATTATCCTGTTCTTTTTTTGTTTAAGGATTTCCAGTGCTGAATCAGTAAACCCGGGGGCAATAATAATTTCAAAAAATATTTTATCGATCTCTGCAGCAGTCACCTCATCCACAGTACCATTAGTTACTATAACACCTCCGTATGCAGAAACAGGATCACAGGCCAGGGCATCCTTCCATGCCTCAACATAGTTTTCCCGTGAAGCAACTCCACATGCATTATTATGCTTAATGATCACAAATGTGGGCGTCCTGAACTCATCTATCAGGTTCAGCGCCGCATCCAGGTCAAGAATATTATTATATGAAATCTCCTTCCCGTGAAGTTTCTCAAAAATCAGGCTGGTGTCACCATAAAATATCCCCTTCTGATGTGGATTTTCTCCGTAACGCAAAGAATAGGATTTGTCAACACTCTCTCTGAAGGCAGGAATTAATTCCTTCCTGTTAAAATATTTGAAGATTGAGATATCGTAGTGTGATGAGGTTTGAAATGCTTTTGCAGCAAAGAGCCTCCTGTCAGAAATTGAGGTATGCCCTTTCTTTTCATTCAATAATGCAAGCAGGTCAGGGTATTGCTCTCTTCCAGATATAACAAGAACATCATTGTAGTTTTTTGCAGCGGCCCTGATTAATGAGATACCACCGATATCTATCTTTTCAATGATATCTTCCTCGTTATCAACAGATTTTACAGTCTCTTCGAATGGATACAAGTCCACTATTACAAGATCTATTTCAGGTATTTTGTACTTCGAAAGCTGTTCAATATCCAGACTATTTTCCCTTCGGGCCAGGATACCACCAAAAACAGAAGGGTGAAGGGTTTTAACTCTGCCTCCGAGAATAGAAGGATATGTTGTAAGATCTTCAACTTTCAAGGTAGGTATTTTAAGTTCATTAATAAAACCAAAAGTGCCTCCGGTTGAATATATCTTTACACCTAATTGATCAAGAAGTTTGACAATATCGGCTAAACCTTCTTTATAAAAAACTGAAATCAGAGCACTTTGAATTCGTTTGTCACTCATTATATGAT
>CAVVGP010000250.1:0-5370 GCA_963747625.1 uncultured Bacteroidales bacterium
TCTTTCTAACCAATACTCCAGCAGGAAAATAGAACAGGCAGCAAAGCAGAATATAAATTTTATGTGGCTCAGCGCGATGAGCTATCCTGATCACAACACTATTAATCGCTTTCGCAGTGACAGGCTAAAGGGGGTATTGAAAGAGGTCTTCAGCCAGGTTGTTTTATTGCTGGTTGAGAAAGGAATAATAACATTGAAGGAGGCTTATCTTGATGGGACCAAGATCGAGGCCAATGCCAACCGCTACACTTTTGTATGGGGGCGCAGCATAAGTAAGAGCAAGGAGAGGATAAAGAAACAGCTGGAGGAGCTATGGGGCTATGCAGAATCTGTAGCCAGGGAAGAGCTTGAGAATAATGAACCAGATAGCTTTGAAAAGATCGACCAGAAATCAGTTCGGAGAACAATAGAAAGCATAGATAATGCCTTAAAGGGGAAACATGTAGATAAGAAAGTAAAACAAAAGCTTAATTATGCTCGTAAGAACTGGCCTGAAAATCTCAATAAGTATGAGCAGCAGGAAAAAACACTGGGCAATCGGAAAAGCTATTCTAAAACCGATCCTGATGCCACCTTCATGAGGATGAAAGAGGATCACATGCTCAATGGCCAACTAAAGCCCGGGTATAACTGGCAGATAAGTACTGAGAATCAGTGTATTTTGGGATACACCATTCATCAAACCACCAATGACACGACTACACTTAAGTCCCATATGGAATCCTTAAAAGAAAGCCTGGGCAAGATGCCGGATACTTTGGTAGCTGATGCAGGATATGGATCTGAAGAGAACTATGAATATCTGGAAAACAATGATGTAGAGGCTTTTGTAAAATACCAGTATTTCCATAAAGAACAGAGTAAAAAGTGGAAGGATGATCCATACAGAACTGAGAATTTGCCGTATGAGGAGAATGATGACAATTATATATGCCCCATGGGTCAGAAAATGAACTTTATTGGAGAAAAAGTCAGAATATCAGATAATGGGTTCAGGCAGGTCAACAGATTATACCAGGCACAAGACTGCAAGGGATGCCCGGTTAGAGATGCATGTAATAAAAGTAAAGGGAACCGAAGAATAGAGATAAATCCAAGATTAAGTCATTATAAATCTATCATAAGGGAACGATTGACAAGTGAGCGAGGTAGAAAATATCGAAGTCAGCGTCCGGTTGATGTTGAAGCTGTTTTTGGAATCATAAAAGGAAATCGCAACTATAGGAAATTTTTGCTCAGAGGTCTTGAAAAGGTAGAAATTGAAGCAGGATTATTGGCTTTAGCCCACAATCTGAGCAAAATAGCTGCGAGGAATTAGCAGAAATTCCTTGTTTTTGGAGGCTATTCAAAAAAGTGTGTCAAAGTTAATAAAGTAAAAATAAATAACTTTGACTATGGAAAAACAAAAAAGGGTGAGAAAACCTCGAATGGAGGATCTCATTCCCGACCCTAAAAAACGAACAGAAGTTTTAAGCAGATTGTATAAGGGCGATCCCATTTTAGGAGAAGGAGGCATCTTTACTGATATGCTACAGACTTTTGTTAATGCAGCTCTGGAAGGCGAGATAGATCAACATTTAAAAGATCAAAACACCTCAGCTGACAATAGAAGGAATGGTCATACTCATAAGCTGGTAAGGAGTTCAGCAGGACCTCTGGAGGTTCACACACCAAGAGATCGTGAAGGCGAACACGAACCAATATTAATAAAGAAGTGGGAACGTGAACTAGGCACTGGTCTGGATGAGATCATTCTAAGCCTGTATGCACGAGGACAGTCCGTTGAGGATGTTCGTTATCAACTACGCAAACTTTATGGTGTAGAGGTTAGCTCGGGAACAATAAGTGCAGTAACAGACCGTGTATGGACAGAGATAATTGAATGGCAACAACGCCCGTTATTTCCGTGCCAAACAATAGTTTACCTGGATGCTATTCATTACAAGGTCAGAGAGGACGGACATATAGTCTCAAAAGCTATCTATACAGCATATGGCGTAAATGTACATGGGGAACGTGATATTCTGGGGCTTTATTTAAGCGATAATGAAGGATCCCGTCAATGGGGTTTGATTCTGGAGGACCTCAAACGCCGGGGAGTAGAGGATGTATTATTTTTCTGTGTGGATGGGTTAAATGGCTTCAAAGATGTAATTGAGCAGGTTTTCCCATCATCAATTATCCAACGCTGTATTGTGCATATGGTACGCAACTCCACAAAATTTGTAAGCGATAAAGATATCAAGGCCGTATGCTCAGATTTGCGTAAAATTTATTCATCGGCAGATCGTCAACAAGCTGAAGTTGCCTTAGAGGCTTTTGGCCAGAGATGGGATATTAAATACAAAGAAATAAAACCAAAATGGGAGGCTAACTGGGAGGAGTTAATGGCCTTCATGGACTATGGGGCCAATATCAGAAGAATGATTTATACAACCAATCCAGTTGAAGCTCTGCATCGAGTAATGCGTAAGGTTACAAAAACAAAAGGAGCCTGGGTAAATGATAAGGGGCTTTTAAAACAACTATATTTGGCATTGAAATACAACGAAAAGAGCTGGAAAAGAAACGCATTCAATTGGATGCCGATACACAGGGAGCTCATTGATAAATTTGGGAATAGATATGCGCAATATGTTATCCAATAATGACTTACTCTTTTTTCAGCGATTTTCCTTACGGTCTACGGCCTTCACTCAAATCGCTGAAAAAACTATCACAAACAGAAATGACACACTTTTCTGAACACTCCCTGTTTTTGTCTGGTATCCTATCTAAATCTCCCCCAAAAACATACAGAATTAAAAATCTTCATAAAAACTCAAATAAAAAAACCGTCTCAATTAAGTTATGAGACACCCTCCTACTTTTTTCTTAATTCTTCCGCAGCAATACATAACTCTTTGTAAAGTTCTTCCCCAAGCGCCCTTGTTAAAGACTCTTTCAGGAATTCGTACACATAAACTCCTTTTTGTTTCCCTCGGCACGCGCATATGAACAAATCGCCAGCTCTTCATAATTAACAGCCCTGAAATCAGTATAATATTTTATACGGACAGGAAATAGATGGCATGATAATGGTTTTCTGAAAGAAATTCTTCCATCGGACCAGGCCTGTTCGATTCCGCATAAGTATATATTGTCTTTCTTAATAGTATATGCACATTCTTCATTCCCGATAAGAGGAGTTACATTTTTCATTCTCAAAATCAGTAATGCTGGTCCCTTGTTCATCAATTGCCTCAATACCTACAGGCCTCAGATAAGGTCTTACTTTATCCCATATTTCATCAAGAATATTTACCTCATCAGCTGTCAGGGGAGCTCCGGAATCACCGTACCGGCAGCAGTTACCATGGCATTCAGGTAAATTGCATCTGAATTTTTTCTCGAGAACATCTAAACTGAAAATGGTATCGTTTATTCGCAGCATGGTCTTTTTGCCCCCCTTCCCCCCTAAAGGGGGGTTAAATCTCGTTAAATGTTCAAATTTTCTTATTGTTAGAGTATTAGCCCCCCCTTTAGGGGGGTTGGGGGGCAACACACTTATAAAGAAGGATCTATATGAGTACTTTTCCTGTCATATCCTTTGGAATGGGAATACCCATTATAGTAAGTAATGTCGGAGCCACATCTGCAAGAATTCCCTCATTTATCTTTTTGTAGTCATCACTTACCAGGATACTTGGGACAGGATTGAGCGAATGAGCCGTATTTGGTGAACCATCTTCATTTAGCGCCTTATCGGCATTACCATGGTCGGCAATCACAAGAACATCGTATCCTGATTTGCGGGCTGATTTTATAACAGCTCCTGCACATGTGTCAACGGTTGCCACAGCTTTTTCAATAGCTTCATAAACTCCGGTATGACCAACCATGTCGCCATTTGCAAAATTAAGACATATAAAATCAAATTTTTCTGCCTCAATTGCCTTTATAACGGCATCTTTAACAGCATAAGCGCTCATTTCCGGTTGAAGATCGTAAGTAGCGACCTTAGGGGAAGGAATCATAATTCTCTCTTCGTTGTTGAATTTTTCCTCACGTCCACCGGAAAAGAAAAAAGTAACATGTGCATATTTTTCGGTTTCGGCAATCCTGAGCTGGTGTTTACCTGCCGCTGCAAGCACTTCACCGATAGTGTTATCAGCATTGTCTTTTGGATAAATGATATGCAGACCTTTAAATGTAGCGTCATAAGGTGTCATAGTACAATAGTATAATGGAATCGTTTTCATCCCGTTCTCAGGCATATCTTTTTTAGTAAGTACAATTGTCAGTTCCTTGGCCCTGTCGTTCCTGAAATTGAGAAAGACTATTACATCTCCCTCTTCACCAGTCGACCCGATTACGAAATTGTCAGTAACAACAATTGGTTTCAAGATTCATCAGTTACTCCGGCATTATAAGATTCCTGCATGCCTTCAAGTATATTTCCCGTTGGAGTGCCAATGCCTTTGACAATAAGATCGTAGGCTTCTTTTATTTTTTCCCATCTCTTATCACGGTCCATGGCGTAGAATCTTCCAACGAATGAAGCAACCATCCCATTAGACTTTTTAAAGATGTTCAAGGAGATTCGTCATGTAGCCAATCCCGACTCCGGGGATCTGTATCCCGACCATCTCCGAATCCATGAATAAACACATTTTTTAATCCTGAATCCTTTGTCATATCGCACAGATAATAAAGATGTTTATCCAGCGAATGAACACCTCTGTTATAGAGCAATCCCATGAAATGAACCTGTTTATTTGTTGTCGCGGGCATAAGAGAATGCATCTGTCAAAACCTTATTCTTCCTGATATCCCCTGTCTTCTTCTACCTCCTTTGTCGATCTTAACCAGATCCTGATAAATAACTCTTCCTGCTCCAATATTCAATATGGCCAACTTCAGAATTTCCCATCTGCCCTGTCCGGCAATCTCTAAATTTCCCCCGGAGGCATGAAGCCTCGAATTAGGATAATTGTTTCTATAAATACTGTAAAGATCAGGTGTTGGAACCTGACTAATTAACATCCTGCTTTCGAACCATCACCTATTCCCCATCCATCCAGAATCATTAAAAGAGTTTTCCTGTTTTTCATTATATTAGAGCTAATTAAAAAATAAACAAAATCCAAGTTCCCCTGGTCTCCATTTCAAACCGGGGCAAATTTAGACAAAATTGGCAAATCTGAAACATAAGTACCCATTAGGGCTGAAAACAAATTACTCCCTTTCCTGAAAGTATTCCAAACCATTATTTCCTTATTGAGCTTAAAGGTTCAATTTTAATATTAAATTTCTTACCTGGGCAGGACTTTTCCAGTGGAATATCCTTTCCGACATATGCATTCCACTCTTCCTGAGTCATATTTCTGG
>CAVVGP010000251.1:0-5116 GCA_963747625.1 uncultured Bacteroidales bacterium
CATATACCAAAAGCTTAAGCAGCAAGCGGGGATGATAACTAGAGCATCCTCCTCCTTTATACTTCTTTACTAATAAATCTATATCAAGACTATCAATGACTTGATTTACAACTCTAACCGGATGGTTTGGATCTATCATCTCATCCAATGAAGGTGGAAGAAGTAAAATTTGGTTGAGACTGTAATCTTTAAAGACTACTTTTGTTCTATCATTTAATTGCATACCTCAAGTTACATAACCTGAGGTTCCTGGAAGGGGGAGGCATCCCCCTTTTTTTCAACACTTTACATCAATTATTAACAGTATTTTCGAGTGGGTGGTGTGGTGGCAAACCGGAAATGGCGCGAACTTCAGCCTTTTTTGGGAGCGTGAAGCCTAAGGCATTTTGCCAAAAAAGGTTGAAGTTATCATTTCCGGCGCCCTTTTTCTTTGGTTCGTTTCTTTTTGGACGAACAAAAAGAAATGAACATATATAAAAAGAAGAAGGTGTCCTTTTGAGACACCCTCGCTTGTAATATAGAAGGGATATTATTCCCCCTGTATCTCAAATTCAATATCAACCTTTACATCCCTGTGTAATTTAATAACAGCTTTGTAATTTCCGACTTCCTTTATCTGATCTTCGGGAAGTGTGATGTTTTTACGGTCAATATCGAATCCTTTTTCTTTAAGCGATTCAGCAATCTGAATTGTATTTACCGAACCGAATATTTTACCTGAAGTACTGGTTTTTGCACCAACAATGATTTTTAGTCCTTCCAGTTTGCCAGCCATTTCCTGTGCTGCGATCTTTATTTTCTCTTCCTTATGGGCTTTCTGCCTGAGGTTTTCAGCATGCATCTTTTTTGCCGACGATGTGGCAGCAATGGCAAACCCTCTCGGTATAAGATAATTTCTGCCATATCCGGCTTTTACATTCACTAAATCGTCTTTCTGTCCTAGTTTATTGACATCCTGTAATAAAATAATTTCCATATAGCGTCCTCCTTATTTTAAAAGGTCAGTAACATAAGGAAGAAGAGCAATATGTCTGGCTCTTTTAACGGCTTTTGCCACTTTCCTCTGATATTTAAGTGAAGTACCTGTAATTCTGCGTGGCAGGATTTTACCCTGGTCATTCAGAAACTTTTTAAGAAATTCCGGATCTTTATAATCAATATAACGGATCCTGTTTTTCTTAAACCTGCAGTATTTCTTTTTCTTGATCTCAACGGTTGGTGGAGTCAAATATCTGATTTCTGATTCGTTCTGTGCCATATTTTATTCCTCCTTTGATTTACCTGATTCTTTCTGTTTTCTCTTCTTTTCTGCATATTCGACGGCAAATTTTTCCATCCTGAATGTTAAAAACCTGATAATCCTTTCATCTCTTCGATATTGGACTTCAAGTTTTTCAATTAGATCGCCTGTTCCTTTAAATTCAACCAGGTAATAAAAGCCGGTCGACTTTTTCTGGATAGGATAGGCCAGTTTTTTAAGGCCCCAGTTCTCTTCATGAACGATCTCACCGCTGTTGTCGGTGATGACCTTCTTGAATTTTTGTACCGCTTCCTTCATCTGGTTCTCAGATAAAACGGGAGTTGCAATGAAAACGGTTTCGTACTGATTTAACATAGTAATTAATTGTTTATTAAAAATAATGATTTTGGCTCGCAAAAGTACAACTATTTTGCTTTATTCAAAAATTAAACGATGAAAAATTAACTTATATTCCTTTTTATCATGTGAAGCTTTGCTTTTTATTTAATTGAAGAACTACAACGAGTGCCACAAAGGTCCCGCAAAGTTGCACAGAGTCTTTTCTCTGTGATCCTTTGTCTCAAATTGCTTTGTGACCTTTGCGGTTAATCGGATTATTTGTCCTTTCATTTATGCTTTTCCATTTGGCTTTTTAACTATATTTGTGTTTCAGTATTTTGTAAATAACTGATCTCCAATTTATGGAAAACTTCATTGTTTCAGCAAGGAAATACCGGCCTGCCAGTTTTGATATGGTTATTGGTCAGGATTCAATTACAAATACGCTGAAAAGTGCTATTAAAAACAAACATCTTGCCCAGGCTTATCTCTTTTGCGGCCCCAGGGGTGTAGGCAAAACAACCTGTGCAAGAATCTTTGCCAAAACAATTAACTGCAGTAATCTTGGTGAAAACCTTGAAGCTTGTGATGAATGTGAATCGTGTCTGTCTTTCAATTCATTGAGATCATTTAATATTCATGAACTGGATGCTGCATCTAACAATAAGGTGGAAGATATCAGATCACTTAATGATCAGGTAAGGATACCCCCACAGATCGGAAAATACAGTATTTATATAATTGATGAAGTTCACATGCTGTCTTCATCCGCTTTCAATGCATTTCTAAAAACACTTGAAGAACCACCCTCCCATGCGATTTTTATTTTAGCCACCACGGAAAAACATAAAATAATTCCGACAATTCTGTCGAGGTGCCAGATATTTGATTTTAACAGAATCAGGATTGAAGATATTGTAGGACGCCTGATGTATGTAGCTAAAAATGAAGGAATAACTGCTGCAGAGGAAGCATTGCATATCATTGGTCAGAAAGCTGATGGTGCTTTGCGCGATGCTTTATCAATTTTTGATCAGATTGTCAGTCTGAGTGGGAAAACAATCACTTATAAGGACGTTATTGAGAATCTCAATGTTCTCGATTATGAATATTATTTTAAATGTGTCGATGCTGCTTTAATTGGTGATGTATCATCAGTGCTGCTGACATTTAATGAAGTTCTGGAAAAAGGATTTGATGGCCATAATTTTATATCAGGCCTGAATAGTCATTTCCGCGATCTGCTTGTCAGTAAAGATGAGTCTACTCTAAGTCTTCTCGAAGCAACACCTGCAATTAAAAAAAGGTACCTTCAGCAAACCGGAAATTGTCCCATTGATTTTTTGTTCAAGGCATTAGAGATCGGGAATAACTGTGATCTGAATTATAAAACCAGCAAAAATCCCCGGTTGCATATAGAGCTTTCTCTTATAAGGCTCTGCAGGATAATGAATGAAGGCAATGAGTCTTTAGAAAAAAAAAAGTCTGAACCTGAACAATTAAAAAACGAGGAAGTTGAATTGCCACTTCCTTCAAAATCTGAAATAATACGTCAGGATGCTGAGGCTGCTTCAATAAAAGCCGTCAGCAGGGATTTTGGCCCGGCCAGGCATGAACCTGTTATCGATAAGCCATCGAAGTCGTTTTCTATAAAAGATATAATTTCTGAAAATATTAATTCCGAAGAAAAGCCGGTGGAAATACCTGTCCGGAATGATCCTGAAGATTCTTTAAATAATAAGGTTGAAATTACTGCAGAGGCTCTGGAAACTGCATGGCATGAGTTTATGGATCATCTTAAAGGTGAGGGAACAAGAATTGTAAGTATGTTTAAAACATTAAGGCCTGAGCTTGAAACGGATCAGATCATTAAGATTCATCTCAGCAATGCCGCGCAAAAGGATACATTTATCCTGCACTATAAACCAAAACTCATGAGTTTTCTTGATAGGAAGTTCATTATGCGGGATTTGGATATTGAAACCGCTGTTGACCTTTCAGAGACAAGTGAAATTTTATATTCTGATGATCAGAAGCTCAATTATTTTATTAACAAATATCCTGTTCTGAAGGATATGAAAAGAGAGTTTAACCTGGATATTAAGTAAGAATTTTGATGAAAATCAATAGGAAGACGCACATAGATTATTTTGCCTCTATGGCCTTCACAAAATAAAACTATCAAAGTGAAAAGGAAACTTGAAATACCTGACAATAATGATTATTTGAAATTTCTGACGAAAGAAAAGGAAATTTCAGACCAGATTATTAATCATTCCAGGTCAATGATTACGATCATTAACAAGGATTACGTTTATGAGAAAGCAAATTCTGCATTCTGCACTGCCCATCAGGTTGTTGTTGATACAATTCTGGGAAAATCGCTTGGGGATGTGTGGGGCCTTGATACTTTTCAAAACACAATTAAGAGAAATGTTGACATATGTTTTTCAGGAAAAACAGTCAAGTATGAAGCTACATTCATTACTCCTCAATCGGGCAAAAGACATTTCGAAGTAGTATTCAGGCCACTTTCTGTCGAACCTGGTAAAATTACCCATCTGCTGGCTGAAACATTCGATATTGATGATCTTAAAACAACAAAGCAAGCCGTAAAAGATAAGGAAGAGGAACTCAGGAAGTTTGAATCAAATCTGCCCATTGGTTTTCTAAGATGCGATCCTGAAGGGAAAATTCTTACATGCCAATGCAGCTTTTTTAAGGATTGCTGATTGCCATGATGAATTCTTAGTTACTGATATGAATCTCAAGAATTTTTATATTGAAGAAGAGCTTTTTGATTTGCAGATTGATCAACTTGAAAGATAGCCATACCAAAAATTTTGGAAGAGTTTCTCTGAAAAACTGTGACGGAAAGGAAATACCATGCAGAATAAGCGGATTTCTTGCAGTTAACGGATCAGGGACTCCGGCATATATTGATTTTGCCGTTGAAGATTGCTCCCGTGAACTGATGCTTGAAAATCGTCTGCTCCAGGCTCAGAAGCTTGAGACCATAGGATCGCTGGCAGGAGGCATTGCACACGATTTCAATAATATTCTGGCTACAATTTCCGGGTATTCGGAAATGTTGCATGAAGATCTTCCGAAAAACTTCAGATCTTGTCTGAGAAAGTCAGCAGGATACAGCTGGCAGTAAAAAAAGCTCAGTCTATAACAAATCAGATACTCACATTTAGCAGGCATGTTGAACAGGAAAAGGTTCTGATAAATGTTTCGGAAGTTCTCAAAGAGACTATCGGATTCGTGAAATCATCAATCCCATCAAATGTTGTGTTGAAGAGCAGGATATTCAAAGATGAATGCCAATGTACTTGCTGATCCGACACAATTATTCAGGGTATTCTTAAACCTGATGACCAATGCTATACAGGCAATGGAAGAAAACGGGGGAACATTGACAGTAAATATTGAAGTTGTTAAAAGGAAATATCGTGGAGCATGAACTCAATAAAGATATTGTTGCAGATGAGTATGTATTAGCACAGGAACTGAACGAGTAGTAGGTGAAGAAAA
>CAVVGP010000252.1:0-32964 GCA_963747625.1 uncultured Bacteroidales bacterium
GGAGGCTATTCAAAAAAGTGTGTCAAAGTTAATAAAGTAAAAATAAATAACTTTGACTATGGAAAAACAAAAAAGGGTGAGAAAACCTCGAATGGAGGATCTCATTCCCGACCCTAAAAAACGAACAGAAGTTTTAAGCAGATTGTATAAGGGCGATCCCATTTTAGGAGAAGGAGGCATCTTTACTGATATGCTACAGACTTTTGTTAATGCAGCTCTGGAAGGCGAGATAGATCAACATTTAAAAGATCAAAACACCTCAGCTGACAATAGAAGGAATGGTCATACTCATAAGCTGGTAAGGAGTTCAGCAGGACCTCTGGAGGTTCACACACCAAGAGATCGTGAAGGCGAACACGAACCAATATTAATAAAGAAGTGGGAACGTGAACTAGGCACTGGTCTGGATGAGATCATTCTAAGCCTGTATGCACGAGGACAGTCCGTTGAGGATGTTCGTTATCAACTACGCAAACTTTATGGTGTAGAGGTTAGCTCGGGAACAATAAGTGCAGTAACAGACCGTGTATGGACAGAGATAATTGAATGGCAACAACGCATATTCCGTGCCAAACAATAGTTTACCTGGATGCTATTCATTACAAGGTCAGAGAAGGACGGACATATAGTCTCAAAAGCTATCTATACAGCATATGGCGTAAATGTACATGGGGAACGTGATATTCTGGGGCTTTATTTAAGCGATAATGAAGGATCCCGTCAATGGGGTTTGATTCTGGAGGACCTCAAACGCCGGGGAGTAGAGGATGTATTATTTTTCTGTGTGGATGGGTTAAATGGCTTCAAAGATGTAATTGAGCAGGTTTTCCCATCATCAATTATCCAACGCTGTATTGTGCATATGGTACGCAACTCCAGAATTTGTAAGCGATAAAGATATCAAGGCCGTATGCTCAGATTTGCGTAAAATTTATTCATCGGCAGATCGTCAACAAGCTGAAGTTGCCTTAGAGGCTTTTGGCCAGAGATGGGATATTAAATACAAAGAAATAAAACCAAAATGGGAGGCTAACTGGGAGGAGTTAATGGCCTTCATGGACTATGGGGCCAATATCAGAAGAATGATTTATACAACCAATCCAGTTGAAGCTCTGCATCGAGTAATGCGTAAGGTTACAAAAACAAAAGGAGCCTGGGTAAATGATAAGGGGCTTTTAAAACAACTATATTTGGCATTGAAATACAACAAAAGAGCTGGAAAAGAAACGCATTCAATTGGATGCCGATACACAGGGAGCTCATTGATAAATTTGGGAATAGATATGCGCAATATGTTATCCAATAATGACTTACTCTTTTTCAGCGATTTTCCTTACGGTCTACGGCCTTCACTCAAATCGCTGAAAAAACTATCACAAACAGAAATGACACACTTTTCTGAACACTCCCTGTTTTTGTCTGTATCCTATCTAAATCTCCCCCAAAAACATACAGAATTAAAAATCTTCATAAAAACTCAAATAAAAAAACCGTCTCAATTAAGTTATGAGACACCCTCCTACTTTTTTCTTAATTCTTCCGCAGCAATACATAACTCTTTGTAAAGTTCTTCCCAAGCGCCCTTGTTAAAGACTCTTTCAGGAATTCGTACACATAAACTCCTTTTTGTTTCCCCTCGGCACGCGCATATGAACAAATCGCCAGCTCTTCATAATTAACAGCCCTGAAATCAGTATAATATTTTATAGGACAGGAAATAGATGGCATGATAATGGTTTTCTGAAAGAAATTCTTCCATCTGACCAGGCCTGTTCGATTCCGCATAAGTATATATTGTCTTTCTTAATAGTATATGCACATTCTTCATTCCCGATAAGAGGAGTTACATTTTCATTCTCAAAATCAGTAATGCTGGTCCCTTGTTCATCAATTGCCTCAATACCTACAGGCCTCAGATAAGGTCTTACTTTATCCCATATTTCATCAAGAATATTTACCTCATCAGCTGTCAGGGGAGCTCTGCGGAATCACCGTACCGGCAGCAGTTACCATGGCATTCAGGTAAATTGCATCTGAATTTTTTCTCGAGAACATCTAAACTGAAAATGGTATCGTTTATTCGCAGCATGGTCTTTTTGCCCCCCTTCCCCCCTAAAGGGGGGTTAAATCTCGTTAAATGTTCAAATTTTCTTATTGTTAGAGTATTAGCCCCCCTTTAGGGGGGTTGGGGGGCAACACACTTATAAAGAAGGATCTATATGAGTACTTTTCCTGTCATATCCTTTGGAATGGGAATACCCATTATAGTAAGTAATGTCGGAGCCACATCTGCAAGAATTCCCTCATTTATCTTTTTGTAGTCATCACTTACCAGGATACTTGGGACAGGATTGAGCGAATGAGCCGTATTTGGTGAACCATCTTCATTCCGCGCCTTATCGGCATTACCATGGTCGGCAATCACAAGCATCCTCATTTGCGGGCTGATTTTATAACAGCTCCTGCACATGTGTCAACGGTTGCCACAGCTTTTTCAATAGCTTCATAAACTCCGGTATGACCAACCATGTCGCCATTTGCAAAATTAAGACATATAAAATCAAATTTTTTGCCTCAATTGCCTTTATAACGGCATCTTTAACAGCATAAGCGCTCATTTCCGGTTGAAGATCGTAAGTAGCGACCTTGAGGGGAAGGAATCATAATTCTCTCTTCGTTGTTGAATTTTTCCTCACGTCCACCGGAAAAGAAAAAAGTAACATGTGCATATTTTTCGGTTTCGGCAATCCTGAGCTGGTGTTTTCCTGCCGCTGCAAGCACTTCACCGATAGTGTTATCAGCATTGTCTTTTGGATAAATGATATGCAGACCTTTAAATGTAGCGTCATAAGGTGTCATAGTACAATAGTATAATGGAATGGTTTTCATCCCGTTCTCAGGCATATCTTTTTGAGTAAGTACAATTGTCAGTTCCTTGGCCCTGTCGTTCCTGAAATTGAGAAAGACTATTACATCTCCCTCTTTCACCAGTCCGACCGGATTACCAAAATTGTCAGTAACAACAATTGGTTTCATAAATTCATCCGTTACTCCGGCATTATAAGATTCCTGCATGCCTTCAAGGATATTTCCCGTTGGAGTGCCAATGCCTTTGACAATAAGATCGTAGGCTTCTTTTATTCTTTCCCATCTCTTATCACGGTCCATGGCGTAGAATCTTCCAACGAATGAAGCAACCATCCCATTAGACTTTTTAAGATGTTCAAGGAGATTCGTCATGTAGCCAATCCCACTCCGGGATCTGTATCCCGACCATCTCCGAATCCATGAATAAACACATTTTTTAATCCGTAATCCTTTGTCATATCGCACAGATAATAAAGATGTTTATCCAGCGAATGAACACCTCCGTCAGAGAGCAATCCCATGAAATGAACCTGTTTATTGTTGTCGCGGGCATAAGAGAATGCATCTGTCAAAACCTTATTCTTCCTGATATCCCCTGTCTTGCATTCCTTGTTGATCTTAACCAGATCCTGATAAATAACTCTTCCTGCTCCAATATTCAGATGGCCAACTTCAGAATTTCCCATCTGCCCGTCCGGCAATCCTACATCTTCCCCGGAGGCATGAAGCCTCGAATTAGGATAATTGTTTCTATAATATGTAAGATTAGGTGTCGGAACCTGACTAATTACATCTGCTTTCGAACCATCACCTATTCCCCATCCATCCAGAATCATTAAAAGAGTTTTCCTGTTTTTCATTATATTAGAGCTAATTAAAAAATAAACAAAATCCAAGTTCCCCTGGTCTCCATTTCAAACCGGGGCAAATTTAGACAAAATTGGCAAATCTGAAACATAAGTACCCATTAGGGCTGAAAACAAATTACTCCCTTTCCTGAAAGTATTCCAAACCATTATTTCCTTATTGAGCTTAAAGGTTCAATTTTAATATTAAATTTCTTACCTGGGCAGGTCTTTTCCAGTGGAATATCCTTTCCGACATATGCATTCCACTCTTCCTGAGTCATATTTCTGGATATCATGTTGCATATTCCAGAAACCATAACGTCGGCATTTGATGGTCTGCTTATAAGGTTATTGTCTCCGCCTGATTCTCCCGATACAATCATCTGCCCGTCGGGGCTGAACTGCATAACAAGAACAAATCCGTCATTGTCGCTCAAAGTTACAGGAGGTTCGGTGAGGTCTGCAGGATCATTAATATTAAATATCCTGAGTTTTTTGTCTTTTCCTGCAGTTGCCATCTGCTTCAGAAGTGTATTAAACTTAATATCATTAACTTCAGTATCATGAGCTTTCACCTCCGAAAGCTTTTTACGAAGGTTTACATCCCATAATTCGACAGTGCCGTCGTCTTCACCTATGGCAAGAAGATTATTAGCAGGGTTGAACCTGACCACTTTAATGTTTTTCCCGGCAGTTTCAATTCTGAAATTATCTGATTTTTGTTCAGGATTCCAAACAATAACTTTCCCATCAGTACTTATACCTGCGATATAATTCCCTTTTGAGGATATGTCAATAGAAGTAACCTCCATCGATCCGGTAGAAACATTTATACTTGTCCGTGCTGCAATATCCCATTTTAAGACTTTCCCGTCGAGAGCAGCAGAGTAGAGGTATTTTCCGTCGTACGAGAAGACAAGTGATTTTATCCCTCCTTTATGCCCGTTCATCTCATAACCAGTATTATCGCCTTTCAACGGAATCATCTTAATTGAAGAGTTTGAACTTCCGCACGCAAGCCAGGAAGCGTCAGGACTCACAGCCAGAACCTCTATGATTTCATTTCCGGAATAAATGACCTGAAATGTCTGATCATTTTTCTCAAGCGACCATTTAAGTACTTTCCCGTCGTTACCGGAAGTAAAAAATTCATTTTTCCCCGGAACAAACGCAATACTCTTAATTTCACCATTATGCCCCTTAAAGGATTTGTAATTAATATTGCTGTAATGGAGAGTGGCATTATACAAGCCGGCATATATATCGGCATCATTCTCAGAACCTTTATTCTTTTTATTAAACAAATATGCCTGGTAAGACAGCAGGATGGGCAGATCTTTTTGTCCGGTCAGCTGCAATGATTTGAGTGCCAATGATTTTCCTACAGAAAGCATCCTCAGACGCTGTGTTTCATTCCTCTGTGCCGCGGCGAGATTCTCCTGATGCAATGCCATTGCAGCCCTTCTTTCGGCAACAGTTTTTTTATTGTTAGCTTCAATTTCCTGCTCTTTTGCCACTTCAGCATCCTTTCTGGCTATAAAGGCAGCTGAATCTGAAGTGAAATTATTTTTAATAACGACAGCAGCAAATGAATCAGCTATCGCCTTGGCTCTTATAGCATTTTTTGCCTGCTTTTCCGCAAGAATGAATTGCCTTTCAGCAGTTGATTTCTGGGCATACTCAAATATCATAACTGTCAAAGCAGCCAAAACTGCAATTCCCAGAATCCTGGTAATCAGTCTGGTCGTCTTTATTTTCCGCTTCTCAAGCCTTATTTTGTTTTGCTCTTCTTCAAGATATGCTTTTTCACTTGTTCTGAGATAGACCATAGCCCGTTCAAAAGCAGGATTATACTGAACTGCCCAAGGAAGTGAAGGCTTATTAAAATTGCGCCAGTTAATTGCTTCCTGGAGATCAGGAGGTTTGCATAAGCCTTTCTTTCCCTGCTGATAAAGAGCAGATGCTTCTGAGAGCCTGAGATAAGTCTGCATCGAAGAATTTTCTTCATCAATCCAGTCTTTCAACCTGGCCCAGAATTGAATAAGACAATCATTCTGAATATCAATTACCGAGTTATCATTCAGAATAACGTCATCCCCGGTTGAGATAAAGGATTGTGGCTGACTCCTGAACTTTTCTACCACACTGAATAATTCTTCTTCGGTACACCCGGCAATAGATTTAATTGTTCCGATATCGGCAGGATGTCTTAAACCTTTATTATCGGAGCTTTTCCTTGTAATACTCTTGAACATTACCGAGCATACCTCTTTCTCCTGCTCATTTAATTCCTCATACACTTCCTCAGCATGCTGAGAGATAGCATAATTGATCGTGCCGGCTGAGTCATAATCGGCTTTGCTTACAGGTCTGTCCGGCTCATCAAGTTCCTGCCAGTGAGACCATGTTCTCATCATAGTGTGTTGCAAAACAGGCAGATAATCACTCCTGTCTTTAATGTCATTCAGAAGTTCCATCACAAGTTGAGGGTCAATTTTTGCTCCCGCAGCTTTCACTGGCCCCTCTATAACTTCTTTCAGATTTTCCAGGGCCATTTCAGGAACAAGATAATTGCTGTTGTTCACCAGGCTGGTCAGATCCTTGAAACGTGAGCATTCTCCAAGGTATTCAGATCGCATTGTGACAACTATAAATGCATTTTCGGCAGGCCTGACTATTGAATTTACAAAAAACCGTACAAATCTTGTTACAACAGCATTCGATATTTCCGACTTTCCTGTTGATGAGAATCTGAAAAGTTCTTCAAACTGATCTATCACAAGAAGAACATTCCTGTCTTTTCTAATCAGGTACTTTTGTACAACATCAGAAAAGCTGACAAGATTATTTAAAAGTTCATCAAGAATTAATTTTTTATCCGGCTTTTTCTGATCGGGGCCATTTATACTTTCTGACAATGCTCCTGCAAGATTTCCAAAAGGGTCATTCCCAGGCCTGAAGGATATTACGCTCCACTCTGATGATTCCCTGATTTTTAATTTCATTATTTTTGGCAGAACTCCGCCATAGATAAGGGACGATTTCCCATTTCCTGAAGAACCTATGACAGTAATATACCTGTTTTTCAGCAATCTCGATGTTATCTTATCGCTCTCAGCTTCCCTTCCGAAGAACAGATCGCTATCTCCGGGAGCAAAGGGCCTTAATCCCGGAAAGGGATTGAAATTTTTCTTGTCCATTGATATATTCTTTTCTTCAAATACAATTTTTTTCTTCAGTCAGTAAGTTCAGTTTAATCTTCATTTTTATCTATATATTTCAATATATCAAATGAATTTTCGGGATATTGAAAATGATATTTTTCAACTGCAATAAAAGGCAAAAGGTAAAAAGATAGTTGCGGGCTGTCCTGATACATCCAGTAAAATCTTTCAATCTCTTCATGATATACTACATGAACATCATCGCTCTTATTTTCACTGTTCAGGGGCCAGATGATGAATTCTCTGAAGGCTTTCAGGGTATTGGTGTCAAGTATTTTAATATAAGTCAATTCAGATGCCAACGACAACAGGTCATCTTCGATTATTCTCCCGAAATGTTCTGAAAGGAACTGAACCTTATCGAGCAGCAACTCTTTTTGATCAGTTACCCCGTTCATTATATTATCCAAATGTTTTTTTATTGAATCGGATAATCTGTGAGAAGCCGATGCATAAAGCCCTGGGTTCGATCGTGCAATAAGTCTGGCAGCCTCTTCCCTGATTAATTCTTCAGGGCTGAAAAGAAGGGCGGTCACCGATTCGGTCAAATCATCGTATTCTATTGTGGCAATGCTTCTCAGTGCACAAGCCTTGGTCCAGAGACTGATGAGATTATAATCGCGGTTAATTATATCCTCCAGCAGTTTTTTACGTATCGGGATCTCAATCGGGTAGAACTGTAACAGATTTTTAATCTTTTCTTCATCAGGAACAAAATCAAGAAGAGTAATTAATTTGGATTTTATGGAATCGTATACAACAATATTCGTCATTTCAAGAGCATAATTGTTGCTCTCCCAGGTTTTTTTCCCTATATTCTCCCTTATCATGGTTACAGGGCCCGGATTATAAGTGATTGAAAGAATATTAAAAAGAAAAGTGTTCCATCTGTCTATCTCCCGGTCAATTTTACCGATCAGAAAATCATCATTATCTCTTGTCAGTGCAATTTTAGCTGAAAGATTCCAGGTAATTGATCCAATTATTTCGGATATTAGGTCCAGAAGACGTTGTTTTTCCTCTTCGGTCGGAGTAAACCTGCAGTCAATAAGACATTTAACAACGACTTCCTTTATCTGCCTCGAATTCGACCAGAGCCTTGAAAATAAAAATGCAAGTGTCTCTTTTTTGCCTGATCTTCCTAAAAGACGCAGGATTAAAATGCTTAACTTTATATTTCCTGAAGTGCCAAGTGCTACCCTCATTAATTGCTTATCGGCCTCCGGTCCAAAGGATCTGAGAACTTCCGAAGCATCTTTTGTCAACCCCGGAACACTCAGGCAATCACAAACTTCGGCCAGTAAGTCGGATAAATGGAATTTCCCAATCATATAGATTGCCAATCTCCTTGATTCCAGTGAATTATCCCTTAAGAGCCGGAGAATTTTTGTTGTTTGCGGCATTCTGGAACCGGAAAGAACTTTTTTTGCATCACTTATATTATCAATATCAGGTTCAGGATTCCGGGAAGCCTTTTGCAGAATATCATACATTTCTGCAGAGCGTTGTTGTATTTCCTTATCAAGGCTGACATTATTTGCTGTTTTTTTCAAAACAGGCAAAAGGTTTATGTCTTTGGCTGACCAGGCATAATCAATTATTTTTTCAAAATACCAGTTATTCCTTGATTTACTCAGAACTGAAAAATCACCCGATATAAGTTTAAAATAATCGGTTCTGAAGTCAAGGTAGCCCGAAAGTCTGTTCTCTAAATGAACCTCCTTATCTGAGATCTCTCCCGAAGATCCTTCACTTACTGCTTTCTCAGTTGCTGTTATTAATGATTTTTTGTACTCCCTGAATAACCGGATGGTAATAAGAAGCCAAATCAAGTCAATAGCAATAAGAAATAATGAAAAATGAATTAGCCTGATAAAGCTTAAAAGTCCAAGAACGGTCAATACCAGGCCTGAAAAAAAAACTGCAGTTTCCTTGACAGTACCTTTCATACCCGATATCACCACAGGTAATAATTTCTTATCAATCGGCTGGCAGATATAATTTAATGAAGGAAATTCAATTGATTCCCGAAGCGTATTTGAAATGATCCTGCTTAATGCAAGAAGCAGGAAGAATATTAAAAATCCGCCTGCTTCCACAGTGTTATAACCCAATAATGCACCTGCTATTACGCCTATTGCTGTAATAACAGCAATGAGTACGGGTGAAATGAACAGACAAATTCTGAGTCCGTAGTTATGAAGAACATACGGAAAAATAACCCGTTTAACAGTAATAATGAAGACCATCATGATCCCTGTGAAGAGACCAAGAAAGCCGGTCATCTGTTCAGCTGCAGGATACTGCTCCCTGGTAACGGCCATGAATGAATACTGAATGAAAAACAAAACTAAAACCGCGAGAGAAGAAAAAATGATTATGGTCCTTATATAGCTGTCTTCACGAAAAACATTTAGAATAGATATCCTTTCAGCAAATTTTTCAGAATGCTGTTTGCCGTCAGTGGAATTAAGACTGAACCTATTCCCGATAATAATCTGAAAAACAAAAGCGATAAAAACAGAAAAGCTACTTATAAATAAAATGTTGTGTGATTGTAATTTAAGAGACATCAAGATTGGCAGCGCTAATGAGATTATTAAAATTCCTGTCATCAGTCCGTTATCAGCAAGACGAGATAGACTTCCTGGCTTTTTCAGAGTAACCAGGCGGTCAGCTGTTCCCCATAAGCCGTATAATATGAACATATTAACAGGTCCGAGCAAAATAAAAACCAGGAAAATTACCCAATCTGCCGGCGAATAAATCAGAGCAAACCAAAGAATCACCGTTATTGCGGTTATTGCAGCGAAGTTGACAATTGAGAAATTTTTGAACCCGAATCTTGTTTTAAACCGGGAATAAAGTGAAGTAAGGATTATGCCACCGAGGCCGGAAACCAAATATCCACGGGCCATAATTTTTACATCAAAAGTCGAGAGAAGCAGGGAATGTGCAGTTATATCAAAAGAACCGATAAAAATTCCAAGAAAGATCGATTGTGTCAGAAGCATTGATACCATTAACTCCTCCCCTGTTTTAATTCCAAGAAGAGTATGTAACTTATCTCTCATAAATTGCCTCGTTACAAATTACAGCATACTAAATTAACAATTAAAATTAAACGATTAATCAATCTCCTGTCTTTTGAACCAAAATTTATTGACTTTATGTGGAAGTTAAACCGAAGTACCTGTCCAATTTCCTCCTTGGGCAGAAGGAAAATCAGAAGGTTAATCCTGACCTGACAAGATTGAGTAACAGATTAAAATCAAGATTTAATCCCTGGATAATTAGATCAGACCTGTTATACCATTTTTCACGATACGCAAGTTTTTGTTCAATAAAACTCAATAGCTTCTCCTGATCTAAATCTTTTATCAGGGGTCTTTCACCTTTTGATTTTGAAAGGCGGCTTTTTAACTCCTGCGGTGTCAGTTTCAGGTAGAGAGTTAACCCTGTTTCAAGCATAAAATCCATGTTATCACTATGGCATGGCGTTCCACCACCTGTCGAAATCACAGTCTTTGATACTGATTTAAGGTTTCTGAGAAGAGTTGTTTCAATATTCCGGAAATAGTCTTCTCCATTTCCGGCAAAGATCTCAGGGATTGATTTCCCGGTATATTCCTCAATTTTTCTATCAAGGTCGATAAATGACCAGCCAAGAAGCGATGCCAGTTTTTTCCCGGCGGTTGTTTTACCACTTCCCATAAAACCAATTATATAAATAATCTGGTTTTTGGCTGTCATAATTCAAGGGTCATTTGTGCAGGGTCGTCATGGATAATTGGTTGCTGAGGTTCTTCTTCTGCTTTTTCTTCCTTTTGTATCTCAGCCTCCTTTTTAATGACGGGCTCAATCTCCTGGATATTGTCCACCATATAACTGGTAATCCTTTTCCCTTTTGCTTTATAGCTCTTTACTCCGATAAATTCAGCAACTTCAATAATCTCATTGTCCCTGCCTTTATGTTTTCCACCGAAATAAATTTCAAAACGAGGATATTCCACCTCTGTCAGGCTTATCAGCTTTGATTCGGCATTTTCATTTATAAAACACTGTGGTTTCTCAGACTCTTCAATTGTAAACCGTTTCACATAGTAGTACTTCTGTTCTGCATCCCAGTAAATAGCTGAATAGACTTTCCCTGGTCTGAATTTCTCTATTATCAGAATGTTATCTTCAAAATGGTTTGAAAGATCAAAACCTGCAATTCTGAAGAAACCATTTTTGGTTATCACCAGTATTTTATCATCAGCACTGAACTCACCCAGGAAAGGTCCTCTTCCGTCAACATTAAGTCTGAAAACTGCATCATCGAACCAGATCTTTCTTCCACCAAGAGTAGAAAGGCCTTTTTCCTTCAGGCTTATTTTATGTACTGCATTCTTGGTAAGGATATTGCCCATCGATGATTTGCCCTTAATCGTCATCTGGCCAAAATCAAATTCGAACACAAGCTTTTTAAGTCTTGCTTTTGGTTTGTGATGGACTTTAATTACTTCTGCTTCTCCGTTAGGATTAGCACTTAGATAGACTATTTTTGAACCCGGTGTTCCCCTCGTCAGATTATATTCTTTATCGCGGGTGAGGCCTGAAATGGCACACCTTTTTGCAAGTAACGGTCCATCCTTGCCATCCTGGTAGACAATATTATAAATTGTACGCTCATCGTTTTTGAGAAAGATCTGTGCATACAAAATATCATTCCCTACAAAGACCTTATCGGCTACTTTTGTTATTAGATAGACTCCATCTTTCCTTATTACTATAACATCGTCAATATCAGAACAATCACGTATAAATTCATCTTTTTTCAGACCGGTTCCGATAAATCCTTCCTTATAATTTATATATAGTTTTGCGTTATTGGCTACTACCTTTGTTGCTTCAATAGTATCAAAACTTCTCAGTTCAGTTTTTCTCTCTTTGCCTTTCCCGTATTTTTTCTTTATCTGTCTGAAATAGTTTATAGTGAACGGGATGATATTCCGGAGATGATTTTTGACCTCTTCCATCTCCGCTTCTATTCCTTTTATATGTTCGTCGGCCTTTTTTACATCATATTTAGAGATCCTCTTGATCTTTATTTCAGTCAGCTGGATAATATCTTCCCTCGTTACATCTCTCAAAAGAAGTTTCTTAAACGGATCAAGTCCTTTATCAATAGCTGCGATCACTCCTTCCCATGTCTCGCACTCTTCAATGTCGCGGTAAATCCTTTCTTCGATGAAGATCTTTTCAAGAGATGATAAATGCCATTCTTCCTGGAGTTCGCCCAGCCTGATCTCAAGTTCGCTTTTCAAAAGTGCGACAGTTCGGTCGGCAGAATGCTTCAATATGGAACTGACCCCCATAAATGAGGGTTTATCATCAACTATGACGCAGGTATTTGGCGATATTGAATATTCGCAATCGGTAAGCGCATATAATGCATCTATCGTTTTATCAGGAGATACTCCGGGAATCAGATGAACGACAATCTCAACGTTTGCAGATGTATTATCATCAATCTTTCTGATCTTTATCTTCCCTTTTTCGTTTGCCTTGATTATTGATTCGATAAGGGTGGTGGTCGTTTTTCCAAAAGGTATCTCAGTAATAACAAGAGCTTTCTTATCTATCTTTTCGATCTTTGCCCTTACTTTAACCACTCCACCTCTTTGTCCGTCGTTGTACTTTGAAACATCGACCATACCCCCGGTGGGAAAATCAGGATAAATAACAAAATCATTCCCCTGCAGATAATCTATTGTGGCATCAATAAGTTCATTAAAATTATGAGGGAGTATTTTTGAAGCAAGTCCGACGGCTATGCCTTCCACTCCCAGAGCCAGTAGCAACGGGAACTTAACCGGAAGTGTAACAGGTTCTTTATTTCGTCCATCGTAGGATAATTTCCATTCAGTTGTCTTAGGGTTAAATACTACATCGAGGGCGAATCTAGAAAGCCTGGCTTCAATATATCTCGGGGCTGCGGCTCCGTCACCTGTCAGCAGGTTACCCCAGTTACCCTGAGCATCAACCAGCAGGTCCTTTTGTCCCAGCTGAACAAGTGCATCACCTATTGAGGCATCACCATGAGGATGGAACTGCATGGTATGGCCAATAATATTTGCCACTTTATTGTAACGGCCGTCATCCATCCTTTTCATTGAATGGAGTATACGGCGCTGTACCGGTTTCAGACCATCATTAAGATGTGGTACGGCTCTTTCAAGGATGACATATGATGCATAATCAAGAAACCAGTCTTGATACATGCCCGATAAAGCCGTTACGGAATGAAGAGCTGCCGGTCCCTGCGGAAGTATATCTTTCCCGTCAATATTGCCAATTTCAAGTTCCTCATCTTCCATAAATAATCTCACACTTTATTAAAATTCCACTCCTACATTTCCTCATCTACAATATCTTCCTCGATCCTCAGGTTTTCAATAATGAAATCCTGCCTGTCAGGCGTATTCTTACCCATAAAAAACTCCAGGAAACCATTTACAGAGTCATTTTTCTTCATCCTAACCGGTTCAAGTCTCATATCTTTTCCTATAAAATTCTTGAATTCATCAGGTGAAATTTCACCAAGACCTTTGAAACGGGTAATTTCGGGATTTGGCCCCAGGGCTTTCAAAGCTTTAGCTTTCTCATCAGCAGTATAACAGTACCTGGTTTCTTTCTTATTTCTTACCCTGAACAGGGGAGTCTGTAGAATGTAGACATGCCCTTTTCTCACAAGGTCGGGAAAAAACTGGAGAAAAAATGTGAGCAGGAGAAGCCTGATATGCATACCATCGACATCGGCATCAGTTGCGATCACAACATTATTATATCTCAGGTTTTCTATTCCATCCTCAATATTGAGTGCAGATTGAAGCAGATTAAACTCTTCATTCTCATATACAATCTTCTTGGTAAGTCCGAATGAGTTAAGGGGTTTCCCCCGCAGACTGAAAACTGCCTGGGTCTCCACATTTCTCGATTTGGTTATTGATCCGCTTGCCGAATCGCCTTCGGTTATAAAAATTGTCGAATCGAGTTTATTTGAATCATTATTATTATAATGTATCCTGCAATCCCTAAGCTTTTTATTATGAAGGCTTACCTTCTTTGCCCTGTCCCTTGCGAGTTTCTGGATGGATGAAATAGCTTTTCGCTCTTTCTCCGAATCCTGTATTTTTTTAAGAAGAGTTCTGGCTGTTTCGGGGTTTTTATGCAGGAAATCATCCAGTTGTTTCTTTATGAATTCACTAATAAAATTTCGTACTGAGGGGCCCTCTGGTCCCATATCTTTCGATCCCAGTTTTGTCTTCGTCTGCGATTCAAAGATTGGTTCTTCAACTTTTATGCTGATTGCGGCGATAATTGATGACCTGATATCGGAAGGGTCATAATCCTTTTTATAAAACTCCCTGATGGTTTTAACTATTGCTTCCCTGAAAGCTACGAGGTGCGTTCCTCCCTGTGTTGTATTCTGCCCGTTTACAAAACTATAATAATCTTCCCCGTACTGCAACCCGTGAGTGAAGGCTACTTCAATATCATCACCCGTTAGATGGATAATCGGATAGAGGCCCTCCTTGTTCATATTCTCGTTGAGCAGGTCGACAAGGCCGTTTCGCGAGAAGAATTTATTCCCATTAAAATTGATTACCAGGCCTGAGTTAAGGTATACATTGTTTTTCAGCATTGTATCCACATACTCAGAAATGAAGTAGTAATTGCCGAACATTTCTTCATCCGGCTCGAATATCACTTCAACTCCATTCTCTTCATTCGTAGCCTGAAGAGGATGATCCATTACAGTTTTTCCGTGCTCAAATTCACAGACTTTAACCTGTCCGTCACGAATTGAACGTATTACAAATTTGCTTGACAGGGCATTTACTGCCTTTACTCCTACGCCATTAAGACCTACTGATTTTTTGAAAGCCTTTGAGTCGTATTTTGCCCCGGTGTTCATTTTGGAGACAGCATCAAGTACTTTTCCGAGTGGTATTCCCCTGCCCCAATCTCGCACCCTGACCTCTTTGCCATTAATAGAAACATCTATTTTTTTCCCATAACCCATCATATATTCGTCAAGGGCATTATCCATCACCTCTTTGAGGAGTACATAAACTCCATCATCCTGGGATGATCCGTCACCAAGTTTCCCGATATACATACCGGGTCTCAGGCGGATATGTTCTCTCCACTCAAGTGTTTTTATATGCTCTTCTGAATACCCAACTGACATTTTGCAGAAATTTTGCGCAAATATAACTATTTACAGCAGTCATTTTTTGTCAATTTTTCAACAATCGAAATGAATTTTGAAACATGAACGCTGTAATCAAGCAGGCTCTAAAATATTTAGCCGGTTAAATGAGAATTAAGATTTCAGTAAAAATGTTGATAAATGAGACGCAGAAATACTCCATCGAGTCAAATGTCATTGTGAGGAGCTTGCTACGAAACAATCTCATGCAACCAAAACGAATCTATCTGTATTGCTTCTTAACCCCTGAAGATTGCCTTGCTTCGCTTGAAATGACCCTGATGTAATGGATTTCTATACTCCGGCGTCCTGCCTCAAATTATCCACCACTTTATCTTTCTTATTATTCTGAAGCATCATGAAGAGATATACCGGAATACCAACCAACATTAGGATAAACCCGTACATTACAACCCTTGCTCCTGTTCCATAAATAGCATAAATAGAATATCCGAATGCAAGCAGTGCAAAGAATGAATTCTTCAGAAAACTAAAAACATTAAAATCTGAAGAACGGTTCTTCAGAAGCACTATATCTGCTGCTGCAGAAAAGGCATAAGCAGGTAAAAAAGCCAGGGTAGCCAGCAACAGCATAAAGTTGAAAGCTGAACTTAATGTTCCCATATAATTCATTATAAGAAGAACATTTGCTGCAAGCCCGCTTATTATTAATGAAGTAACGGGCGTCATATATTTTGGATGTATTTTACTGAACATTACCGGAAAAAGTCTATCCTTGGATGCGCCATATGCGCTCCTTGCAGTTGTAAGTATCCAGCCTGAGGAAGCACCCAGTGTTGAAACCAAAGCTCCTAAAGCAATAAAATCTCCACCCCATGTTCCTCCTGTAGCTTTATTAATAATATCAGCCAAGGGCGCATTGGAACCGGCCAGTGTGGACTGGTCGAGAACGCCCATGCCCACTACAGAAACAACTATATAAACTGCTGCTGCAATCAGTGTACCCCAGATTGTGCTCTTTCTTATATTTTTCTTAGGATTTTTAATTTCTCCGGCAGGTACAGTAGCGCTTTCAATTCCTACGAAAGCCCATAGCGCGATTGCAATTGCAGCCGGCAATGTATCCATTCCTGATACCTTAACATTGGATACAGTCTTAAGCATAGCCGGATTAAAATGCATTGCTGCAATAATTATAAATACCACAAGAGCACCTACTTTAAGCACTGTTGTAATAATACTGACTCTTCCGGCCCCCTTGACACCAAGAATATTAATAATAGTGAAAAACCACAAAACACCTGAAGTAATTAAGAAAGCCATTATTGGCGTTGCAGCACCCGGAACAAAATAAGTGAAATAAAGCATAAATGCAGTTATTATTGCTGCATTTCCAACCCATGCACCTATCCAGTACGTCCAGGCAATCAGGAAACCGGCAAAATCACCGAAAGCAGCCCTTGTATAAACGATAGGCCCCCCGGTTCTTGGAATTGCTGTCCCGAGACTCGCAAAACTTAAAGCAATCAGCAAAGACCCTGCAGATGTAATAATCCAGGCAATGATAGCTGTCTTTGGATTAGAAGCAATGGCTAAAGAGGCTGCAGAAGTAAAAATACCTGAACCAATACAATTGCCGACAACTATTGCTATTGCAGCGGCAAGACCCAGCTCCCGCTTTAACTCTATCTTCCCGGAATTTTGCTCAAAATTGATATTGCTCATAAATTTTCCTCTTAATAATCTTCAAAATATTCTGAATACCGCTTTAAAATGAATCATTTTCAGAAACATTGAAACTAATAATTATTTATCTGGCACAAATATTATCCGTGAAATTTACTCTTTATAATGATTAAACAACCACTTAATGATTTATATGAGATTCAATTAATCCAATATACCCATCTGTTTCATAAGGAATACTGCATTCATCTTTTGGGTAATCCCGTTCTGAAGCTTATAATCAAACCTGATATTTTCACCATTGATTTCAATTTCAAAACATTTGTTGATTATTACCTCCGGATAATCAGATTCCAGGTTACCCAGTGAAGTGTCGTGTGTGGCAATTAAACCTGTTCCCCCTTTTTCTATTATTCTCTGAAGAAATAATTTTGATCCGGTACTTTTGTCAGCTGAGTTGGTTCCCTTAAGGATTTCGTCAAGTATGAAAAAGACAGGTTCTCCGTTTTCAACTTTTGATTTCAGCGCTTTAAGCCTTTTTAGTTCAGCGTAAAAATACGATTCATTGTCCGACAATGAGTCAGTTGTACGCATACTTGTATAAAGCTTTCCGGGAATAAACTTCATTTCAGAAGCACAAACAGGGGCGCCTGTCATAGCAAGAACATAGTTAACAGCTATCGTACGTAAAAAAGTGCTTTTCCCTGCCATGTTTGCACCCGAAATTATGCACACGGTTCCCCGTTTCCCGTGAGAAAAATCGTTGCAAACCCTTTTACTCTCATCAATTAGTTGATGCCCAATATTTTTTGCGGAAAACACATCGGGATTATCTGAAATTTCAGGAAAAATAAAATCGGGGTTATTGAAGGTATAGTTCCCCAGGCTTATATAGGCATCGACCTGTCCGACCATTTCGAGCCAGACAGGAAACAGCATCCTGTATTGAGATTTCCATTTCTCAAGCCTGCGGATACTGTGATAATCCCATAAAAACAATCCATTCAGAACAAATCCCATAATCATGTTATTCCTGCTGTCAAAAGCCTGGATTAGTTTGCCTAACTTCCTTACTGAAACAGATGCAGAAACATTTTCACCCGAGAGACTTGATTTGATTTCATTCAGAACAGATGAATGAAAGGACTCATCTTCAAAAGCCATTATTAAGCCATACATTGAAGACAAGACAGAATATTTTTTCGATAATGCGCTATGCACTTGATTGATCCGCTTTAATCCGGCTGACACATAAAGAAGATTTACCAAAAAGAAAGATACAAATACAGGGTATGACAATACTCCTGCTATCATTAATATAAGCGATGCAGTTGCTGCAGCCGAAAGGGCATAAACCAGGATTTTTTTTGCTAATGACGAATTTATGACAGCTTTTTCTTCAATCCATACCAGAAGACCTTTTATTTCACTTTTCGCGAGATGAGTCTTCATTCCGATAGCCATAAACTTTTGTCTCCATTTATCTTTTAATGCAAGTTCTCTTATTGCTTCCTGGCGTGGTACCAGTTCCTTGCAAAGAATGAAAGGATCTGACAGCCAGCCTGCAAGAATATCCCTGCCATAACCTGTCATAGTCCTGTTCAGGTATTGAAAAAGAGAAGAAGTTCCGAACAGGTCTACATCAAAAGAAAAATCGTGAGTAATATCAGTATATGAATTACCCGGGTCGAAGGCTGATAAATCACCGGAAAGAGCATCTGCTTCCACCTGATTTATATGAGCCAGGTTGCCAAGAAATTCCCTCTTTTCTGAAAATTTAAGAAAAAGTTTTACCAGGTAAAGAAAAAGAACTGTTAATACCAATATCAAAATAACTCCTGTAAGCACACTTATTGTAAAACCTGCCCAGATAGTAATTAATCCTCCAATAAATGTAATTAACCTTAGAACTGAAAAAGTCAGAATCAATTTTTCTTCCTTCTTTTCAAGATTCCTGTATAGTGCAGCAGAATTAAGATATCTCTCTCTGACCTGGTCTTTCTTCATTTTATCAGCTGATTAGAGCAACAATTTTGAATTGACTTCTGCTGTTATAGAATTCATTTCCTGCCTGATCAAAATTCCATATCCATTCTTCCCTGAACTGATACGGGGGAAGATCTGTTATCAGAGTAGGAATTGTTTTAATCGACCCAGCCTTGTTCGTAATGACCTCAGCGTAATCTGAAATAATAACTGCCGGGTGCTGTTTAAGAAAAGCAATATGATTTCTCTGTATCTCAGTTCTGAATTGAACAAATTTCTCCTCTTCGATTTTTGATATCTTTTTTAAATACCTTACAATAAGTGATTCAAGCTGTGTGAGAATATTAAGCGAAATAACCATTCCAGGATCGCTATCCTGCTGATATTCCGGAATATTGATATTCTCAAGCGATTTTAACTTTCTGAAAAAAGAATTTTTTCGTGTTTTTTGCCATACCTCTTCTATCAACCCTCCTGTTATATCCTGTTCAACCAGTTTTACATTATTATAATTTCTGACCTGGTTTATCACATCAGGCGGATGAATGATATCGATCAGAGATACCTCTCCGGTTCTTTCAATCAACTCTGCAAAAGGCAATTCAAGCAGCCAGCCACTGCCAAGAACTGTAACTTTTTCGGGTTTGTACAAATCAATTGCCCGAAGGATAATGCTTCTGCAGTGTTCCTGGTGATTCTCCCAGCTGTCTTTTTCATTAACATGATGCAATATCAGCCCATTTTGATAATTATAATAACCCATCCTGGTCAGTATCCGTCTATATGACATATTCAGTGTCATCGATGCTTATTTTGGATTCTTAAATCATTTAACCCGGAGGTCATTAATAAACTGAATTGCCTTGCAAGATTGTCAGGGATATCAGTGCCAAAATCTGAATGGCTCACCGGATCCAAAACTTTTATGCTTATATGATGCCCTGAACCGAAAATCAAACCATGTTTTGGAAGAATCCCTCCGGTTCCGTCGATCAGAACAGGCAGTAAAGGGACTTTTGCTTCTAAGGCAAGCTGAAAAGCCCCTCTCTTGAAAAAGCCAATCTCATTATTAAGAGACCGCGTTCCTTCAGGAAATATCATAATTGAAGTCCCTTTCTTAAGACAATCAGATGATTTTTCAAGCATCTCGACTTTGCTCACTTCATTTCCCCGGTCAACAACAATATAATCAGCCATTTTTAAATACCAGCCAATTACAGGAATTTTGAAATTTTCGATTTTTGATATCCACTTATATTTGTATCTGAGACAGTTTACTAACAGAATATCGAGCAACGACTGATGATTTGAAATAATGACATATGTAGTTCCTCTCACAGCTTTTTCTCTTCCTTCAATATGAATTGACCAGATAGGAATAAGGAATGAAAGTAAAAGACTCTCGTACATCAGGAACCAGTGAATAATTACTCTTTCCCTGTCGAAAGGAAGAGACAGAAGCCAGATTATCAGGTTCAGGGGAAAAGTCACAAGTACAATACAAATTCCTATGAACCAAACTAATATTGATTTAAAGATATCCTTCATAGATCATTCTTCCTGTGGGCACCTCTGAGCTCCTCAGTGTAACTCAGTGTACCAAAAAATTTAAGAACTGACACTGACAAACACAGAGAAATAACAGAGAACCACAGAGATATGGTTAATTAACTCTTTGATAATTTAGCAAATTAAAAAAAATTATAGCGCTCTTGTTCATTTAAATAAATATTTTCTTTCAGGAATACCTGCCGCAAATCATCGGGCATATGCCGGCAACCGATCAATTTTTCTTCGACACTTTTCATCCGGTAACCGCCTTCTATTACACATTCCTGTATAATTCCCTCTTTTACAAACAGGTAGCAGGAATGAGTTATTCCATTTATTTCAAAACGGTTATTAAAACTGTACTCAGGTCCATATGCCCAGTTCCACTCCCAGGTCTTATATTTTGATTCAGCCAGAATTTCTGCCTGTTTTCTTTCTGCCTCAGAAAGACTATATGAAACATTATCAGGAAAGTTCTTCAGAAAATAATTCATCATATCAGATCGTAATTCATCAATATCCCTGAAACGGTTGGTTTTTTCATTCAGATTTGTCACAGAAGACGGGTTTGATGCTATGGCTCTCGATATATAGCACGATGCATCGCTGCGTAAAGAATTCCGAAGCATTTCCAGCGACGCACTGAATAGTAATGTTCCGTGATGAAGGACCCTGTTGCCGTGAATATGCTCAGCATTCCCCGATATCTTCAGTCCATCGACTTTCAGATCGTTTTTTCCTTCAAATCTTGCTTTGACACCAACCGACAATAAAAAATCTACTACCGGTTGAGTATATTTAATAAAGTCAACCTGCTTGCCACTCTCACTTTGCCTTATAAAACTGAAGTTCAGATTCCCATGATCATGAAAAACCGTTCCTCCTCCTGAGATCCTTCTTATGACCGGGATTTCATTTTCGTTTATAAAATGTGTATTAACCTCTTTATGACCCGACTGATGTTTCCCTATAATAACTGATAAGTCATTAATACCAAGGATCAGATATTCCTCTTTACTGTTTTTAAGAAGTGATTCTTCAACTGCAAGATTGAAGAACGGGTCATGCGATTCCAGATTTATGCAATACATAAAAGTAAAGCTCAATCAGACTAGGTATTTGTCTCAGATGAATTGAAATAAGGCTTGAATTTCAGTATCTTATTGTCAGTAAGTATATATAAATTATAAACACCCCAGCCTATAAAAGATCCGAGAATAGCTCCGCAGAATACATCGCCGGGATAGTGCACGCCAAGATACACCCTGCTGTAACAAATGACGCTTGCCCATAAAATAATACTGATGGAGTACCATCTTTTTTTTATAAAAGACAGGCTTAACAGCGCAGCATCAAAGGTGTTTGTGGCATGCGATGAAACAAAACCATATAACCCTCCGCATTCACCATTTAAAAGATGAACCATTCCCATTAGAGAAGGCTCATGACAAGGACGCAAACGATGAAAAATATTTTTTACAATTACCGATGTCTGGTCAGCAAGTGTTGCTGCCAGAATTATAAAAAGAAGAATAATAAGAAATTTTCTTTTGTACCTGGTACCCAGATAAATAAGTATTGCCAGATACAGCGGGACCCATATTAGTTTTCCGCTTATTGCATGCATCACCTGATCCAAAAAAGGTGAGTTTGATGAATTTATCAATAAGAAAAGCTGTTGGTCAAATCGTTCAAGCATCTGGTAATCTAATCGTAGTTAAGTACTTTCCATATCATATCCTTCAGGATGATAATACCCTGCCCTGTCAGAGATGAAATAAAAACCCTGGGAATATCAGGGAGATCAGTTCTTATTTCGTTAATCAGCTCCTCATCAAGCATATCTGACTTTGAAATAGCAAGAACTCGTTTCTTATCGAGGAGCTCCGGGTTGTACATTTTTAATTCATTAATAAGGATTTCATATTCCTCTTTAATGTTCTTACTGTCAGCAGGCACCATGAAAAGAAGCATTGAATTTCTTTCAATATGTCGCAGGAACCGTATCCCTAATCCTTTTCCTTCATGAGCACCTTCGATTATACCAGGAATATCAGCCATAACGAATGATTTATCGTCCCTGTAACTTACTATTCCCAGGTTTGGGACCAGAGTCGTAAATGCATAATCAGCAATCTTTGGCCTGGCAGCAGAGACTACCGAAAGAAGAGTTGATTTGCCTGCATTCGGAAAACCAACAAGTCCAACATCCGCAAGTATTTTTAGTTCAAGAACAAATTCCTGTTCAATTCCTGGTTCTCCCGGTTGGGCATATCGTGGTGTCTGGTTGGTTGCCGATTTGAAATGAACATTTCCCAAACCTCCTCTTCCACCCATTGCCAGTATTTTTTCTTCACCATTCTGAGTAATCTCAAAAATTGTTTCCCCTGTCTCATTGTTTTTTGCAATGGTGCCAAGAGGAACCTGAACGATAACATCTTTGCCCTCAGCTCCTGTCGATTGCTGTTTACCGCCTCCAACACCATTTTCAGCAAAAATATGACGCTGATATTTTAAGTGCAACAGGGTCCACATCTGATCATTGCCCCGTAAAATAATATGTCCGCCTCTGCCACCATCTCCTCCGTCGGGTCCGCCTTTGGGTTCAAATTTCTCCCTGCGGAAATGGGCTGATCCGGCACCGCCGTTACCGGAGCGGCAATAAATTTTTATATAATCTACGAAGTTCGATCCTGACATATATTTAGTGATTTCTCTGTGCAACTCTGTGTCTTCTCTGTGTAACTCTGTGAAAGTTCTTGTTTTTATTGATACACAGAGTCCCGATAACTCCCGATAGGTATCGGGACGGGACACAGGGGAGGCACAGAGGTTTTTAAACTAGGTTTTTCATATAATCAGAAAGCCTTCTGAATATATCATCAATCGTACCCATGCCATTCACAGGCTGATATAATCCTTTCTGATTACAATAATTAATTATCGGTTCTGTTTTCTCTTTATAAACATCAATCCTGTTTTCAATAACAGCAGGATCTTTGTCATCGGGCCTTCCTGAAAGTTCAGCCCTGGCTATTAATCTTTTAACGAGTTCATCATGATCAACCTCAAGAACAAGCATCTGGTCTATTTTCATCCCTCTTTCATTTAACATTTTTTCGAGAGAGACTGTCTGAGCCACTGTACGCGGAAATCCGTCGAAAAGAAATCCTGCCGAACCTTTACTGTTATCTATCTTATAAGCAATCATTTCAATCACCACCTCATCGGGTACCAATTCACCTTTCGACATTATAAGGCTCATTTTCTTACCAAGATCTGTACCGGCAGCAATCTCAGCCCGAAGCATATCTCCTGTTGAAAGATGAATAAGATTGAATTTCTCAGCCAGTTTGACTGACTGTGTTCCCTTTCCTGAACCAGGAGGGCCAAAAATCAAAAAATTAACCATAGGATAAATTGAATTATAAATTAAGAATTATTTAATTAATGTATAAACCGATGGCAGGTTCCGTCCAAAACCATCATAGTCCAGTCCAAATCCGATGACAAAATCATCAGGTATTTCAAACCCGATATAATCAAGCGGAATTTTCTTTGTATATGCGGAAGGTTTTAATAGCATTGCTGCAATTCTCACTTCAGAAGCTTTCCTCATAACAAGTTCATCCACTATCCGTTCCAGGGTATTGCCCGTATCCACAATATCCTCCACGATAACAATTGTTTTGCCCTTTATATCTTCATTCCAGCCAATAAGCTCTTTGATTGATCCCGAAGAACTCGTTCCCTGGTACGAAGCCAGCTTCACAAATGATATCCTTGCCGGAAAACTGATGCGTCTGAAAAGATCAGCAGCAAAAAGAAATGCACCGTTCAGTATTCCAAGAAAGACTACCTCCTTATTTGTCAGATCCTTATTGATCTGCATGGCAAGTTCTTCAATCCTTGTTTGTATATCCTTTTCGGTTAATAATTCTCTGAACTTTTTATCAAGTAGCCGGATTTCTTTCATGAAACAATAGTTGAACTGTTAGCCGGTGCGAAAATATGAAAATAATAGCTTATTTTTGTCCTTATCAGCAAGTTAAATTAAATTATTTTAAATGGAACCGATTGTCAGCATAATAATGGGAAGCACATCTGACCTGCCAGTAATGGAGAAAGCAGCAGAGATATTAAACAATTTCAGGATACCTTTTGAAATGAATGCATTGTCAGCTCACAGAACACCAGAAGAGGTTGAAAAGTTTGCAAAGAATGCAGAATCACGCGGTATAAAAGTAATAATAGCAGCTGCAGGAATGGCAGCTCATCTGCCCGGTGTGATAGCAGCATTGACCCCTCTGCCTGTTATCGGGGTACCAATAAAAGCTTCACTCGAAGGATTGGATTCAATTTTTTCCATTCTCCAGATGCCTCCCGGGATACCCGTAGCTACAGTGGGCATAAATGCAGCACAGAATGCAGGAATACTGGCTGCCCAGATTATCGCTTCCGGCGATAAAACAGTCATGGCTGAAGTAGTAAAATATAAAGAATCCCTCAAGAAGAAGATCGTTCAGGCAAATGAAGAACTGAAAAATGTAAAATACCAATATAAAACTAATTAATACTTATTCGGTTTAACCGTAAATTCCAATAGCTATCGGAACGCAAAGCAGGCGCAGAGTATGCAAAGATGATTACATACAGTCTTCCTCTGCGTCCTTTGCTAAAACTTTGTGCACTTTGCGGTTATTTCTTTTTTTCTTTTTTCCCTATTAAAATATTCTTTATCTTAGTACTGTAATATTTTTTGAAACAGTTGAGCTCGCTGCTGAAAATATCTGTTTCTGTTTTATTATTTTTTTTCTCTTTAACTGCCTCAGGAGGAGATCCTTATCGTCCTTCAACCGGAGCAGGTGAAGCAGGAACAGGATATGTTTGTATCATGAAGAAAGGTTTCTGGTCTTCCTTTCACAACCAGGCATCACTGCCTTTTAATAACTCCCTTTCATTAGGCTTCAACTACGAAGACAGATTCAATATAAAAGAACTTGGAACCCGTACAGTGGGGTTGATAATCCCTGAAGGGAAAACTTCACTTGGAGTCATTTATTCTCATTTCGGTTATACCGATTTTAAGAGGGATATGGCCGGACTGGCCTGTGGCATGAAAATTTCCGCTAAGTTATCTGCCGGAGTGCAGGTGGATTATTTTTCAGAAAGGACCTCAGGAGAATATACTAATAACCAATCTGTTACATGCGAAGCAGGAGTGATCTTAACTCCTACAAAAACCACAGTAGTTGGCATTCATATTTTTAACCCCGTGCCTAATTCATTGAGAAAAACTTTTTTGCCGGCATCAATAAGGGCAGGTGCCGGAACTTATCTTAACAAATCACTCTTTGCAGGGATTGAATCTGAGATGTGCTCTGGCAGGAAATTAATTATCAGAACAGGATTTGAATATGAAGCAGCAAAGAAACTCTGGCTCAGAGCAGGGTACAGCACTGATAATAATTCATTCAGCTTCGGGTTTGGATGGCTGCTAAAAATCGTGCAAATGGATATTGGTTTTGTGACTCATGAAAAACTTGGAGTTACTTCCTCTGTATCCTTAATCTTTAAAATCCATTAACTATTAAATAATTTAACCGCAAAGGGCGCAAAGAGCAAAAAACAAAGTTCGCAAAGCAATATTTTAAAATATGGATGAGAATGAGATATCAAAAATTATAATAGGGTTAGCAATAAGTGTGCATCAAGCTCTTGGACCCGGATTACTTGAAAGTGCATATAAAGAATGTTTATACTATAGACTCAAAAAAAAGGGGGGCCTTAAAGTAGAGAAAGAAAAGCCGATGCCTTTGATTTATGAAGAAGTTAAGTTGGATTGTGGATATAGAATTGATCTTTTGGTAGAAGAGAAAGTTGTTATTGAAATTAAAAGTGTGGAAGCGTTAAATGATGTTCATCTTGCTCAAACATTGACTTATATGAAGATTGGAGGTTATAAGCTTGGACTTCTTATAAACTTCAATGTTTTCCTATTAAAAGAAGGACTAAGACGTGTTGTAAACAGAATTTAAATATTCATTAACTGGGATGACAAATCAAAAAGCATACAGAAAATTCTTTGTGTACTTTACGCAATTCTTAGCGTCCTTTGCGGTTAAAAAAGGAGTTATCAGCAATTCCTTTCTAATAATTTTGCTGACAACAGCTCCTGTTGTTGTGTTTGGTCAGTCAGTTACATTATCAGAAAATATTACTGAAATTGCTGAAGAGCTCGCAGCAAATGAAGATGATCCGGAAGCTGTTTCAACTTTTGTTGACCGGTTACAGGAACTTGCAGAAGATCCGGTAAAGATAAATTCCTCATCGGAAGAAGAAATCCTAAGACTATTTTTCCTTTCTGATTTCCAGGTAAAAGCACTGGTCAACTATGTACATTCCACCGGACAGATTCTATCAGTCTATGAGCTTGCAAATATTCCCGGATTTGATAAAGAGACAGCAGAATTGATTATCCCTTTTATTACTCTCAAGAGCAAAGCTGAAAATAATTCAGATTCTTCCAGATGGAAAAACTCTTTGATCTCAAATTTCTCCCTAAAAAAAAGTGATAATAATCAGTCAGGTTTAGGCTGTGACTGGAAAATACTTACAAAGTACAAATTTACTGCGGGAGGATTTGCAGGAGGATGTACCATGGAAAAAGATCAGGGAGAGAAACTGATATACGGACATCCTCCGCTGCCCGATTTTCTTTCAGCCCATCTTGCCTTCAATGGAACCGGTCTGATAAAAAGAATAATAATTGGTGATTATTCAGCACGGTTTGGTCAGGGAACCAACATAAATACCAGTACCATGAGAGGGATGTCCCTTACTACACCCGGTTATATATCAGCAGTTGATGAGATCAAACCATACACCTCGACAGAGGAGAACAAATTTTTCCGCGGGGCGGCAGCTGAATTTTCATTAAAGAATCTTGAATTTTCAGCGTTCCTTTCAAAAAATCATTCAGATGCAACCATTTCAGCTTCATCAGATTCCGGGAATTACTACATTGAAAATTTCTATCTGTCAGGTATACACAATACACCTTCAACTTTACAAAAAAAAGATATCGTTTCAGTAACAGCATACGGAATATCCCTTTCCTGGAGTTTTAATAACCTTAAAATTGGTGCAGTGTGGTCCGAAAACAGATTCTCTATACCTCTAAACCTTACAGAAAACAGTCCGGAAAAAACCTATAATTTTAAAGGTGACAGAAACAGCCTATATACAATTTATTACAACACATTCATTAATAAAATTTTGCTTTCCGGTGAATTGTCAGCAAATGACAACAAGTTTAGTTTTGTACAGGGAATCTCGTTCAAACCGTCTGACAGGCTGACTATCAATTTCTTATTCAGAAACTATAATCCGGGCTTTACCACTTTCTTCGGGCAGGGACCAGGATCAGGATCAAAAACTTCCAATGAAAGCGGGTTACTCGGAAATTTTATATTCGAAGCTGCCAGTCATCTCTTCATCAGCGGAGGATGTGATGTCCAGCATTTTCCCTGGCTTAAATATCGTTGCAGTGCCCCTTCACAGGGAGTAAGAAAAGAGATAAAAGTATGTTTTTTGCCTACTGAAAACCTGACACTGGATGCTTCATATAATTACCGGTTATCGATGCTGGATAATCCTGAAGCAAAAGGGATACCCGATCAGGAAAAGCTTATTACAAGAAGTTTTAAAATTAATGCCCGTTATTCAGTTCATGATAATCTGACATTTGGGACCCGGATAGAATTAAAGAGTGTTAATCCTTCAGGAAGCATGGGAATGATCCTTCTCCAGGAAATAAGCTACAGATTCAATAAATTCCCTGTCACATTATGGGCAAGATATTGCATTTTCAACACTCCTGACTGGGATTCCAGAATTTATACCTACGAAAACGATTTGCTATACAGTTACAGTATTCCTGCATTATACGGAAAAGGAAGCAGAAGTTATATTATGGTAAAATGGAAAATGGGAAGAATTGGTGAGCTGAGAATTAAATATGGCATAACATCTTCTTCTACCCCTGGAAATTCATTTGAGAATAAAGAAGAAATTAAAGTCCAGTTCAGGATATCGTTCTGAAAATATTTCGTGGCTCAGCAGGTCTTTTTACTTTTATCTTTCTTCGTCAACTGTAGCTTTCTTTGAACTCTGTAATTTTGCGAAGGTGGCAGCGAAGATGGATCGCCTTTTATCTTATACTTTAATGATCACAACAGATACTTAGTTTTCAACCGGGGTTTTGATATCCCTGATGTTCAGCTGAAGGTTCCGGTTACCCCTGAACTCATTCATCTCCAAAGAATAACAGATGTCAAATGGATTTCCCCCCTTTATGTACTCGAAATGGTTAGCCTGGCTGAATGCAATAGCCGAGAAACTTTTCTGACCGGTTGATTCCTGGCAAAGGTCCAGTTTAAGATGTTCACCGCTCGATCCTACCATTCTGCCTGATCCGGTATCAAATACATTTCGCGAAACAAAAACAGGTGACATGTTTTCAGGTCCGAAAGGCTGGAATTGGCTCATGGTTTTAAAGAATTCTTCATTAATCTCGGAAAATGATAGTTCTGTATCAATAAAGATACGCGGTACCAGCTGTTCCTCTGTTATTGTGCTGTTTACATATTGTTCAAATCTATCCATGAAAGGCCTGATATTTTCTTTTTTCAGGGTCAGACCTGCAGCAAACATATGTCCGCCAAAACTCTCAAGAAGGTCACTGCATGCTTCAATAGCCTGGTACAGATCATACCCCTGAACCGATCTGGCTGAACCAGTTGCAAAGCCATTTGATTCAGTAAGAATAACGGTTGGACGGTAATAAGTTTCGATCAATCTTGAAGCTACAATTCCTATCACTCCTTTTTTCCATGACGGGTTATAAAGCACTGTTGTCTTGGAATTTACAGTTCTCTGATCTTCAGCAATCATCCGCATTGCCTCTGTAGTTATTATACGATCAACACTTCGCCGTTCCAGGTTGAAATTATTGATCTCCTTGCTTATTCCTGTAGCCAGCAGGGTATCACTGGAAACAAGCAGGTCAACAGCTTTGCTTCCTGTTTCCATTCTTCCAGCGGCATTAATCCTTGGACCAATTTTAAAAACAACATCCTCGATTGTAAGAGCTCGTGTCACTTCTGATTCTCGGATTATTTCTTTAAGGCCCATGCGGGGGGATTCATTTAGTCTTTTCAGACCGAAATATGCCATTACCCTGTTTTCACCTGTCAGAGGGACAATATCTGATGCTATGCTTACGGCGACCAGATCGAGATAATGGAAAATATTGCTGAACGGGATACCATGTACTCTCGAATAAGCCTGAATAAGCTTGAAACCAACTCCACATCCCGATAAATCTTTATACGGATAGCTGCAGGAAGGTTGTTTAGGGTCAAGCACTGCCAGGGCTTTTGGTATTTCCTCACCAGGGTAATGATGATCGCAGATAATAACGTCCAGTCCTTTAGTGCGGGCATATTTTACTTTCTCGACAGCTTTTATGCCACAATCGAGAGTGATAACTATTTTGCAATTATTCTGATAGGCAAAATCAAGTCCCTGTAAGGATACTCCGTAACCCTCTTTATATCTGTCGGGTATATAATATTCCACATTGGAATACTGATCTTTAAGAAATGAGTACATCAAAGCGACTGCAGTGGTCCCATCGACATCATAATCGCCATACACGAGAATCCTTTCATTTTTTTTGACAGCAGCAGATATCCTGTCAACAGCAATATTCATGTCCTTCATTAGAAATGGATCATGAAGATAATCCAGGCTGGGGTTAAAAAAAGCTTTTGCTTCCTCAGCTGAGTAAATATTACGTTGGGCCATCAGATTTGCAAGAGATTCCGATACACCCAGGGCTCCTGCAAGGTGTTTTACTACTGCAGTATCTCCTTTTTCCTTCACGACCCATCTTTTTTCCATCTTTTTACTCCTTAATCCAATTTAAATCAAAAACATCCTGCAGATTTTTTTTCACTTTGCCTTTTACAAATTCAATATCCTGTCCGGTTCCCAGTTCTTTCCGGAGAGATGTAACCCCCTTATCTGTAAAACCGCATGGGTTGATATAACTAAAGTATGTCAGGTCGGTATTGACATTAAAAGCAAATCCGTGCATTGTCACATACTTGCTTGCCTTAACACCAATTGCACAAATCTTCCTGGCTTTCCTTTTAATGTCAGGATCGAGCCATACTCCCGTACCACCTTCAAGTCTTGAGGCAGATATGCCGAATTCGCTTACGGTTCGTATGATTGCCTCCTCAAGCCTGTAAATGTATTCTTTAAGGCCTACCTTAATTACCTCAAGATCGAATATCGGATAACCGACAATCTGACCCGGGCCATGATAAGTAATATCTCCTCCCCTGTCAATTCTGTAGAACTTTGCATCTTTAGCCTGAAGCTGTATGAGATCAAGAAGCAGGTTGTTTTCAGATCCGCTTTTCCCAAGTGTATAAACATGAGGATGTTCAACAAAGATAAGTGTTCCGGGAAGCATATCCCGGAGGGATCCCTCAGTTGATGACCTATTTGTTTTGCTGCTCAACAGCCTCGCAAAAATATTTGCCTGATAATCCCAGGTCTCTTTATAATCTTTTTGTCCAATATCCTTATATACAACGCTATAGCTCAATTTTAAGTTTCTGTTTAAGTTATGCTAATATAGTTAAATTTATTATGCATTTACATGATTTTCCGCATGAAAAGAAGATCGGACAAGTGGACTGCTCTCTACAAAAGAAAAGCCAAGGCGGAGAGCCTTAACCCTGTATTCTTCAAATTTTTCAGGAGGTATAAATTCTTCAACTTCCATATAATCAGGTCCGGGTTGAAGATATTGACCGAGAGTCAGAATTTTACAGCCCGAAGCATACAGATCACCGATTGTCCTAATTATTTCATCCTCTTTTTCTCCAAGTCCCAGCATAAATCCCGATTTCGCAGTTTTCCCTTTTCGTGAGACATATCTTATAACATCGAGGCTCCTTTCATATTTTGCTTTTGTACGAATGACAGGAGTAAGGCGTTCCACTGTCTCGATATTATGAGATATTACTTCAGGTCCTGCATCAATTATCATCTGTATCTTTTCATAGTCAGCATCAAAATCAGGGATTAAAGTCTCCAGTGTAATATCAGGATTTACCTGTTTTATCTGTCGTATTGTACCCGCCCAGAAAGATGCCCCTCGGTCAGGCAGATCATCACGGTCGACAGAGGTTATGACGCAATGCCGGAGTTTCATTGTTTTGATCGATTTTGCCAGCCTTTCAGGTTCCTGTGGATCAGGAGGAAGCGGTTTTCCCGTTTTGGTGGCACAAAATTTACATGCCCTGGTACAGATATCACCAAGAATCATAAAAGTTGCTGTTCTCCTGTTCCAGCATTCACCAATATTAGGACAGTTGCCGCTGGTGCATATAGTATGAAGATGATTTTCAGCAATAATATGCTTGACTATCGAATAGGACTCTCCGCTGGCTCTCTGCATTTTCAGCCAGCTCGGTAACCGCCTTCTTTTTTGCATTTTGATTTAATGATTTTGAGGTGGCAAATTTACTAAAAAAGAACTTTAATATTTAAGAATCAAAATCCATTAACAGCTAAGGACGCAAAGTATTTCACAAAAGATCGCAAAGGGGCCAGAATGAGTGAGTGGCGTTTTGACTTTGAGTACTTTGCGCATTCTTAGTTTACTTTGCGGTTAAAAAAAGCTATATTTGTTATTCTTCATTTTGAAATTAAAACTCTAAAAATTTGTATCAAATGGCTAATAATGAGTTAAAGGTAAATCGTAACTATCAGACAGTTATAGGTGACTATCCAAAAGTCGGAATTCGTCCTGTAATAGACGGCAGGATGCGCGGAGTAAGGGAATCTCTTGAAGACCAGACAATGAATATGGCTAAGAATGCCGCAAAACTTATTTCATCAAATCTTAAATATCCAAATGGCAAACCGGTCGAGTGTATTATTGCTGACAGTTGCATCGGCGGAGTGGCTGAAGCGGCGATGTGCGCTGAAAAATTCAGCAAGAATGGGGTCGGTGTAAGCCTGACTGTTACTCCTTGCTGGTGCTATGGAAGCGAAACTATTGACATGAATGGTGATGTTCCGAAAGCGATATGGGGGTTTAACGGGACAGAGAGGCCCGGCGCCGTTTACCTTGCTGCTGCCCTGGCTGGTCATACAATGAAGGGACTTCCGGCTTTCGGCATTTATGGACATGATGCTTTTTTTGTCCGTTGATAAAATTTCAGACATTATGCTTTCTTTTTCCTCATCGCCAATGATTGAGAATGCATCGCTTCTGTCAGACATTTCCGGATTTTCTTTAATTATTGACATTCCGAAAGAATGGAATGTATGAATTTTTAATAAATCAGAAACCAAATCATTGTTAATGATTTTTTTTACCCGGTCTTTGATCTCCTGCGAGGCGGCATTCGAAAAGGTCAACGCAAGTATGTTCTCAGGACTGACGTTTAATTTTAAAATTTCAATTATTTTATAAACAAGTGTTATTGTTTTT
>CAVVGP010000253.1:0-10586 GCA_963747625.1 uncultured Bacteroidales bacterium
CTCTTTTCTTTAATTTATTATTATTGGTGCCCAGAACAAGACTCGAACTTGCACACCCTTGCGAGCACCAGCCCCTCAAGCTGGCGTGTCTACCAATTTCACCATCTGGGCTGTAGATCAGCTACTTACGGAAGTTTTTCTTCTGTTGTAAGGTTATATTGTACTTTAAACTCTATCTCGAATAATCGCTTAAAACTGGAACTTATGATGTAAATGTTTCCATAATGTTTCCATCAATGGTAATTAAATTTTATCTAACTAATGCGCAAAAAGAAAGTAAGTTACGGATAGCAATATTAATAGGACGCTCCTATCAGTTGAAGATTGCTTCCAATTTTACAATTGAACCCAAGCATTGGGATTCAAAGAACCAGCGAGCTAAGAAGACGATGATTGGCTATGAAGTTTTAAATCAATCGCTGGACGAGTTGAAAATGAATGTGCTGAAGTATATTAGGGAACTTCAGCTAATAGAAAAGCTCGACTGGAACCAGCTAACCCTGCACCTTCGAAGTTACTTACAGCCTGAGAAATTAAAGAGGTCCCATATCCTCGAATTAAAGCCCAATGAGCAAGCTTTGGTTTCGGTAATCAATGTGTTTCTCGTTGCTCGTTCTGTTGAGTACAAGCCTGAAACAACCAGAAAATACAAGATACTGGAAGTTGTGTTACTCGATTTTCAAGAAGTCCGGAAGAAACCGATCCTAGTAAAGGACGTATCATTCGCACTTTTGGAAGAATTCAGACTATACTTGCTGAATGAGCGGAATAATCGCAACGATACCATTTATAAAATGTTGGCCTCGTTGAAATGTTTGATACGCTGGATGCTGAGTAACGGATATCAGGTTGATCCCAAAAGCCTTGAAGTACGCCAGAAAGTGAAAGTGAAGCATGATATTGTTACGTTGACTGAACAGGAATTACAAAGACTTGAAGATGTAAAGCTAAATGCTTTTCATTCTCCAATTAGGGATTGCTTCCTGTTTCAGGTCTATACAGCTCAACGATTTTCAGATATGCAACAGCTTTCACCCGACCAGATTAATGGCGACGCCTGGAAGTTTAGATCGATTAAAACTGGAAAAGATATGCACGTTCCATTGGTTGGATGGTGCCGCAAAGCAAAAGATATTGGAGAAAAGTTTGGCTTTTGCTTTCCTAAGTACACGCAGCAGTACTTCAATCGGGAGATAACCAAGATTTGTAGATTAGCTGGAATCATCGAGGAGGTAAAACTTACCCGTTATCAGGGTAGTTCACTGCTTCAGATGCAGAAACCGAAGTGTGACTGGGTATCGAGCCATACAGCCCGTAGAACCAGTGTGAGCCTGCATTTAGCCAAAGGTGTACCTCCAACAGTTGTCATGAAATTAACCGGGCATTCCAGTATTCAAACTATGATGCGGTACGAAAGAACTACCAATGAGGTTTTAGTTAATTCATTATTAGCCTTTAGCTGACATTAAAAGTGCGTTCAATGAGTCAATACTATTAAGATAAGTTGACTGGTTGGTTGCACTTTTTTTTCATAGCGACCTGGGGAATTATCCTGAAACGGACCAGAAAAGAACTATAGCTCGCTAATCGTCTGAAAAGAAAGTGATTAAACCTTTATTTTAGGCTTGCTGTCACTAAAATAACCAAAAAGCTACATATAGATAAATATAAAATAGTGACACCTAAATAATGTATATGTGCTTAATGTCAGGAGGATTCATTTCAGATTTATATAAGTAAAAGAGACCGGGTGTGAATTCAGACCTATTTCTACAGAATATACTCAAAAGGAACTTAAGTGCTATAAGTAAATACAGTTTCGTCCGGAAATGAGTTTCCATTTTAATTTTACACCCGGAAGCTGAAAAATAACCCGGTGTGATTAAAACCCCATTTTCAAAATTTTTTCTGGGGGGGTAGCTTTTTTGCAATCTTTATATCCATTCGTGGAAGAGCCCGGCCCTTATATTTTTGATCCCTACACCTCTCTCTGTGGAAAGCTATTTTACAGGTAATCAGAAGGGTACACGGTACACACCCCATTTTGGGTTTTTATCAATACCGAAATTTTCAAAGACCAATGACCGGTTACTAATAAATCTGCAGTGCAATATTCTGAAGAGCTATTTTTACATTTATTCATTTAATCTAATTAACTATGGTACAGATCATTGCGTTTGAAAAGAAAGAAAATTCCCGGACGAAAGAAACTTATTCAGTTCTTGTTCTCCAGGGAGATCCTGAAGTGTTAATCTCAAAAACTTCTAAAAGACCGTACATCGCTTGTCGTAGGGCAACAGTCCCCTGCGCGCTGGAGGAAAATCAGGCACAGGCACTCATTGGAAAAGAATTACCTGGTTCAATAGAACGTGTCTCTTGTGCGCCATTTGACGTAAAGCTGGCTACTGGCAAAAAGGTGAAGGTAAGCTCCGTTTTCCAGTATATAGTTCCGGAGACAGTCAATGAAAAAGAGGTAGCGCAATAAGAAATTTCAATTTAAAAACCGCCTGGTGCATGGATTTTTTTAGGATCCGCACCAGGCTTATTATTTATGACTATGAATACATATGAAATAAAAAGGGCTCTGCGAGAATTCCGAGGAACAGAAAAATATCATAAACACTTGTTCCCCGGGAAGTCACCGATTGATTTAAGTGACGGCTGTGACTTCGTTCGAACACACTTGAATGCTTACTGGTTATTTGATGCAATATTATCTTATCAATGTGAGAAGATCCTAAGAGAAGTTAAATTTCAGATCTGGGAACTACGTCAGAGCAAAAAAGATCTTTCCTGGCTTTTAACATGCCGGGAAGATTCTGACAAAAAGCCATTGGTGACCCAGAATATTGAGTTCAGTGACTTTCCAATTCCAGAAATAAAGATTTGGGTAATTGATAAGGTTGCTTTATTGCCGTCTGAGTATTGAGACAACTGATTCTTAGAATTAGCAATTTGAAAGTCGTAAATTCTCAATTAGTGAGACGATGAAAACATATTGCTTACGCGACTCATGGAGTGATTTTAAAGACTTCTCCCGGCTTTATGTGTCAGAACGACACTTATTACTGCCATTGTAAGATATTGTCAGATTTGTCACGAAAATGCCCTTCAGTCGGAAATAGTTTTAACAGGTTTCCCCCATTGAGGAAAGCCATTGGAATCACATCCATTTGGGGAATAATTTCCTGGATGGATTTTTTTCTATTCACATACTTGAGACTGGAGATTTACCAGGTAAAAAGGTGTGCTGCTTGCCGTACTTCAGCTGCATAAAGGAATAATAATCTAAGGTATGCAGCTGAACATCAAGCATCACTTGGGTAGTGCGAGCCTGCGCCATCCACCATCATTCGCCAAGCGCGGTCTTTACGGAATGTAAAACCTCAAAACACGGCAAGGTCAGGCTTTGTTATTCCATAAACCTTGCCTTAGTTTCTCGGTTACGACCGCTCTCATTTGGCGGATGCTGGATGGATCTCGCAAATCCGGCTCGCGCTTATATCTCATGATTAATTTCATGAGATTTTTTTGTTTTAAAACTATTGCCTGGTCCAAGCGGCCGGGCATTTTCATTTTTATTAATCTTTAATCAATTTATTATTATGAAAACACTGCAAACTAACATTGCTTAAGTATGCCTTATTTATAAATCAAAGGTCAAAGCTTCAGAAAGACCTAAGGTGACCTGTAGTAAGGATGCCTTCAATTTGTTTTATGAGACATGGAATCCTGACACAATAGAACATGTAGAGGAATTTAAACTTCTGTTAACGAATCGGGCAAATTCTGTCCTTGGGATTATGAACGTATCAAAGGGTGGAATTAGTGGTACCGTGACTGATATTCGAATAATTTTTCAAGCAGCAATTAAAGCAAATGCCTTCTGGAATTTTGGTCGGGCATTGTCACCCGAGTGGTAATTTAAACCCTAGCGAGAGCGACACAAAATTAACTCAAAAGATTAAGGAAGCTGGCATACTAATGGACATTCAGCTCCTAGATCATCTTATACTGTCTCCAGAAGGGGATTACTATTCATTCGCTGATAATGGACTCCTATAACTGAAGACATGGAAATACGCCTAGTCAATAGGGAATTTATTTCTGCCCATGCGATGATACTCTCGAGCTGATAGCTGAAGGATATATTTCTTCTGATTCAGTGAATACTTGTGATGATTTCTGGAATAGGATTCAGCTTGCAGAATATGATTATACAGAATCTTTCAGAAATGCTGATCCAGTATTGTAATTTTATGCCCCGGCGAATATTGATCCGTCGGGGTATTCTAAATATGCTACTTAATCTTTAAAATATTTAATACTAGTTGATCAATATTTTGACTGTCTTTTGATGTGAATGCAACAGATCCCTTGCTTACATCAAGTACATATGTAAAATTATTTTGCGTTGCTACCTTCTCTATTGCCTTAATTATTTTATCATAAATGGGTTGAATTAATTCTGTATTTCTCTTTTGTAAAGTTGCGGATGCATTACGTTCGAATTCCTGTAATCGTTTTTGCTTATCAAGCATTTCATCTTCTTTTGCTTTTCTAACAATCTCAGAATATGTGGATTGTCCTTTAGTGTAATCATCAACGATTTTATTGTAAATATTCTGCATCTCTTCATAAGAAGATTCTATTTCCTTGGTCTCTTTATCTAATACGACCTGAGCACTATCTCGTTCGGGTAATTCAGAAAGGATTTTCATAATATCTACATGACCTATTTTTAAAGGATTCTGTGAATTTGAAGTGGCTGAAATGGATAGTAATCCAAATACAAGGAAAATGTTAGCAAGGATTTTCATAGAATTTTGTTTATTAAAGTTGGTCCTTTTTTTGTTTTTTGGTAACGATTTCAACAACTCCATTTTTCCCTTGCTCCCCATATTTTCTAATCGATTCAAATTTTCCTAGCACTCTTAAGACATCTATGTTTTCCATTGGAATATCGTTTATATTTTTAGTATAAACGACTCCATCCACCATAATGAGTTTCTCCCCCATTTCAGATGCTGTTTTGTCGGAGGTTTTTCCAATAGTTTTAATTTCTATAACCCCATTCTTCCCCTTGTCTCCATATTTGTCAGTTGCCTCTTTTCCTTTAAGGACAATAAAAGAGCTAATCTTATTATTTAGAAGATCTAAATCAAACATTGAGGCTTTCACTTCAGGCAGACTATCAATAATTATTAACGGATTATTTTCATTATCCGGCATAAAATTATTTAAAATCTTCTCTCCAGGTAGACTGGATTCATTCTACTATAATAAACCTTACGACCATTTCTGAAGAGAAAACAGGTTTTTGTGTCTGGGTTACATAGCCTTCGTATGAAAAGGTAAGTGAATCTTCCTCTGAAATATTGCTAAGAACAAAATGCCCCATGAAATCTGTACTAATTCCAGTCTTTTTACCTGATACTAATATTTGCGCACCCTGTATGTATTTGCCGTATTTATTAACAACAAAGCCCTTTACAATCTTTCCTTGTCTTTTCTGTGTTTGATTTATTTTAATAGAACTTTCAGCTTTCTTGATATTAGGACTAGAACCATCAACTTTGTTTTGACTAGTAATTTTGGTATTAATTTTCTCTGTTTCTTTCTCGGAGTTAATACTAATATTCTGTTCTATTGTTGTTGGTTTTAAATGGTAAGGTTTAAAGCCCAGGACCATAAATAAGCAAGCAGCAAAACCAAAGGTTGCAAGAATTCTTGATCGATAATTTATCCTGCCTGATTTTGATTTTGTAAGCATTATTAATCTTTTTCTGGTCAGTGAGGGATTAAACCCGCTGGTCAGTGGTACATTTCGATTACAGCTAATGAAATTTAGAAGTTTATCTGCATAATCTTTAATATCGCATGGATCCCCAATTACTCCGTTATCGGCAAGGTATTCATGATTAACTCTAATCGCTCTACTATATAGAATTAGAACCGGATTAAACCAATAAATGATTTTTACAAGTTCAATAAAAATTACATCAATGGAATGTGATTGTCTGATATGTTCAATCTCATGAGAAAGTAATTCTTCAGCTATTGCTTTATTCAAATAATCCTGCTTGCTCACAAATATCGTATTGAAAAAACAGAATGGATTAATCTGATGATTTGTAGACAAGTTTTTGTCCGGAATATATAATCTTTTCAGAATTTCGCATTTGGCGATTGATGAAGAAGATATTTCTTATAAACCGAACCATTAAAAGAAGTACGCCTGCGATATAAAGTAACATCAAACTCTTTGACAAACTAATTCCGCCAGATACTGGTGCTTGAAAAAGATCTGTTTCATTAATTTGCTGATTGGCAGAGATAACAAGAGAATTTTGCTCGAGAGTTATAAACAGGAATGCACTGCTTAAGGTCGAAAACACGCTTCCCTGAGGCTCGCTAGCCTGGATATAATTGGTATGGAGATAAATGGTAGGGCCAAAGAAAACAGAACTGAAAAAATAAGAAAGACTCTATTAAATATGAATAATTTCTCTTGTCTTAATAGGACCCAGCAAAGCCCAACATTATTATCAAGCTTAAACTTGATTTAATAATATACGTTATCATTTCTTTATGTTTTTAGAAGTTATTTTTTTGTCTACCAGATCTCGTAATTCTTTTAACTCTTCCTGGTCCATATCTGTTTCATTAGTAAAGAATGATGCGAACTGAGCTGTTGAATTGTTAAAGAAGTCTTTGATCAATCCATTTACATGATCTGAAAAGTAATCTGTCTTTTTGATCAATGGGTAGTATTCTCTTGAATTTCCAAACAGTTTATAACTTACAAATCCTTTGTCAATCATACGTTTCAATAATGTCAAAACTGTTGTTGAAGCTGGTTTAGGATCTGGAAATTCATTCAGAAGGTCTCGAATGAATGCTTTATCGAGTCTCCAAAGCAATTTCATTATTTGTTCTTCAGCGTTTGTCAAGTACATTTTACTCTACAATTAATTTTATTATTCTACAAATGTAGATTATATTTTTTGTAAAGCAAATTTATTTTGTATTATTGCGACTACAAGGTGTATTTAATTTGAATTTGATGCCTTGGTTTTATAATTAGTAACGAATCTTTACGGATATGAAAAGAATATTGGCTTTTTTATTATTTGCTTACTTAAATATCCAAGCATGTTACTGTCAACTTTTAAGTACCCCTTCGGTGACAGTTGAGGACATTGAGATGTCTTTGACAAATACCAAGCATTTAAGCAAAATATTGAAAGAACACAATTTTGAATTTTATACTAATGGTGCATCAAAGCTTAATGCAACTGATGATAATATTCTAAATCCGTTATATCCCGATCTTAGAATTCTCAAATCGGAAAATTGGGTACCAAAAGATCCACAGGATCAATATCTTTTTATTGTGAACATATTTGAATGGGAACCAAACCATGCACCACAACCAGAAGTTATTAAAACGATCAGAATTTTGGTCAGGCGAGATTCAAAGTACGCTGATCAAATGAAGGCCTTCCTCGAATTAGTCAAAAATAAATATCCCAATAAAAGCAAAAAATATTTTCGTGATAATGAATTTTTTAAGCAAAACGGAGAACCTCTAATTGTTTTTACTAATGATTCCAAAATCGAAGTAAGAACAGAAGAGCCAGATGCAAGGTATTTTAATTTCTATACAGTAAGCTTTGATTTAATCAAATGATTTTTAATAAAGCTTAACTCTAACTCTGAAGGTATAATTAATTGCCTCGGCAGCCCATTATAGCACATTTCTGAATCAGCTCCGGGGCTCTGTATCAGCTGAAAGTTTGAATAAAATGAATCACTTTGTCAAATGAATAATATTTCCAATAATTTTGCACTGATAAATTAATGTTTAACCCTGAAGCGCTTCTCATATGCTTCTCAAATAGAAAATATGTTCTTTGAGTATCGGAGTGTAACCCGTTGATATAAAATAAAAAAGAGAGCTATTTCTAACTCTCTTATTGGTGCCCAGAACAAGACTCGAACTTGCACACCCTTGCGAGCACCAGCCCCTCAAGCTGGCGTGTCTACCTGATAGGTGACCTGGGTTTAGGTCAGAGACTTACAGATGTTTTTCTTCGGTTGTAAGGATTATATTGAGCTTTCGTTTTATCCGTATAATCGCTTAAAACTGGACTTTAGGATGGAAATGTTTCCATAATGTTTCCATCAATGGTAATTAAATTTTATCTGACTAATGCGCAAAAAGAAATAAGTGAGGATACGATATTAATAGGACGCTCCTATCAGTCGCTAAAATATATCGCTTCCAAATTAACAGTCGAGCCCAAACACTGGGATTCAAAAAACCAGCGAGCTAAAGACGATGATTGGCTATGAAGTTTTAAATAAATAGCTGGACGAATTGAAAATGAACGTGCTAAAGCATGTCAGGGAGCTTCAGCTAAAAGAAAAGCTCGACTCGAACCGACTGACCCTGCACCTTCGAAGTTACTTACAGCCAGGAAGTTAAAGCGGTCCCATCTCAAGGAATTAATGCACAATGAGGAAACTTTGGTTTCGGTAATTAATGTGTTCCTCATTGCTCGAACTGCTGAGTACAAGCCTGAAACAGCCAGGAAATACAAGGTACTGGAAGTTGTGTTACTCGACTTTCAGGACTCCAGAAGAACTGATCCTTGTACAAGACGTGTCCTTCGCACTTTTGGAAGAATTTAGGCTATACCTGCTGAATGAGCGGAATAATCGCAACGATACTATATATAAAATGCTGGCCTCGTTAAATGTTTGATACGCTGGATGCTGTGAATAACGGATATCAGGTTGATCCCAAAAGCCTTGAAGTACGCCAGAAAGTGAAAGTTGAGCAGCTGAAGTCATTGTTACATTGACTGAAAAGGAATTACAAAGACTTGAAAATGTGAAGCTAAATGTTTTTCAATCTCCAATTAGGGATTGCTTCCTGTTTCAGGTCTATACAGCTCAACGATTTTCAGATATGCAACAACTTTCATCTGACCAGATATATGGCGATGACTGGAAGTTTAAATCAATTAAAACCGGAAAGGATATGCACGTTCCATTGGTTGGATGGTGCCGGAAAGCAAAGGATATCGGAGAAAGTTTGGCTTTTGCTTTCCTAAGTACACGCAGCAACACTTCAATCGGGAGATAACCAAGATTTGTAGATTAGCCGGAATCATTGAGCCGGTAAAACTAACCCGTTATCAGGGTAGTTCACTGCTCCAGATGCAGAAACCAAAGTGCGATTGGGTATCGAGCCATACAGCGCGTAGAACCAGCGTAAGCCTGCTTTTAGCGAAAGGTGTACCTCCAACAGTTGTCATGAAATTAACCGGGCACTCCAGTATTCAAACTATGATGCGGTACGAAAGAACTACCAATGAGGTTTTAATTAATTCATTATTAGCCTGTAGCTGACATTAAAAGTGCAGTCAATCAGTCAATACTATTAAGATAATTTGAACTGGTTGGTTGCACTTTTTTCTCATAGCGACATAGGGAATTATCTTGAAACAGACCAGACGAGAACTATTGCTCACTAATCGGCTGAAAAGTTTGATTTATATATGGAAAAGAGACCGGATGAGTATAAGATCCTATTTTCAGATTGTACTCAAAAGGAAATTTAATGCTATAATTATATGATAACTCGTAGGAAGATTATTTTATCTCCATTGACCCCAACTTGATTTTGCATCCGGGAGCTGAAAAACCACCAGGTGTGATTAAGACCTCATTTTCAAAATTTTTTCTGGGGGGGGGGTAGCTATTTTGTAATACTTATGCCCATTCGTGTAAGAGCCCAACCGTTATTATTTTGACCCCACCGCCTCTCTCTGGGGAAAGTTATTTTTCTGAAATGAAAAGGGCACATGGCACACACCCTATTTTGGTTTTTTAACAACACCGAAATTTTCAAATACTATAGACTTTACACTCAAGCAACAGACGCAGCTAAACATGCTGTCTAATGTTCCGCATGAGTATAACCAATTACATTTTATTAATTTAAACTATTTAACATGGTACAGATTATCGGATTTGAAAAGAAGAAAAATGAGAAGACCAAAGAGTATTTCTTAGTTTTAATTTTGTCAGGGGAACCGGAAGTGATGATATCAAAATCATCAGGTCGACCCTACGTTTCTGCAAGAAAAACAACTATCCCATGTGCGCTGAAGAAAGTCAGGCACAAGCCTTAATGGGAAGGAATTGCCAGGATCTATCTATCGAGTATCCTGTACACCCTTCGAATTGAAGCTGGCAACGGAAAAGAAAGTCAAGATCTCAACTGCCTTTCAGTATCTACCTCCGGAAATAGTCAATGATAAAGAGGTAGCACAATAAGAAATTTCAATTTAAGAACCGCCTGGAGCATGGATTTTTAGGATCCGCTCCAGGCTTTTTAATTTATGACCATGGACGACTACAGAATTAGAAGAACCCTGAAAGAGTTGAAACGAGCAAAAAGCTTTCATAAATTTCTTCACCCAGGCATTAGTCCCATTTTAATTTCAACCGGATGTAAATTCCTATTGGATAATTGTGACTCAAGCTTTCTATTCGACTTCATACTGAAGAGT
>CAVVGP010000254.1:0-22700 GCA_963747625.1 uncultured Bacteroidales bacterium
AAAAGTGTGTCATTTCTGTTTGTGATAGTTTTTTCAGCGATTTGAGTGAAGGCCGTAGACCGTAAGGAAAATCGCTGAAAAAAGAGTAAGTCATTATTGGATAACATATTGCGCATATCTATTCCCAAATTTATCAATGAGCTCCCTGTGTATCGGCATCCAATTGAATGCGTTTCTTTTCCAGCTCTTTTCGTTGTATTTCAATGCCAAATATAGTTGTTTTAAAAGCCCCTTATCATTTACCCAGGCTCCTTTTGTTTTTGTAACCTTACGCATTACTCGATGCAGAGCTTCAACTGGATTGGTTGTATAAATCATTCTTCTGATATTGGCCCCATAGTCCATGAAGGCCATTAACTCCTCCCAGTTAGCCTCCCATTTTGGTTTTATTTCTTTGTATTTAATATCCCATCTCTGGCCAAAAGCCTCTAAGGCAACTTCAGCTTGTTGACGATCTGCCGATGAATAAATTTTACGCAAATCTGAGCATACGGCCTTGATATCTTTATCGCTTACAAATTTTGTGGAGTTGCGTACCATATGCACAATACAGCGTTGGATAATTGATGATGGGAAAACCTGCTCAATTACATCTTTGAAGCCATTTAACCCATCCACACAGAAAAATAATACATCCTCTACTCCCCGGCGTTTGAGGTCCTCCAGAATCAAACCCCATTGACGGGATCCTTCATTATCGCTTAAATAAAGCCCCAGAATATCACGTTCCCCATGTACATTTACGCCATATGCTGTATAGATAGCTTTTGAGACTATATGTCCGTCCTCTCTGACCTTGTAATGAATAGCATCCAGGTAAACTATTGTTTGGCACGGAAATAACGGGCGTTGTTGCCATTCAATTATCTCTGTCCATACACGGTCTGTTACTGCACTTATTGTTCCCGAGCTAACCTCTACACCATAAAGTTTGCGTAGTTGATAACGAACATCCTCAACGGACTGTCCTCGTGCATACAGGCTTAGAATGATCTCATCCAGACCAGTGCCTAGTTCACGTTCCCACTTCTTTATTAATATTGGTTCGTGTTCGCCTTCACGATCTCTTGGTGTGTGAACCTCCAGAGGTCCTGCTGAACTCCTTACCAGCTTATGAGTATGACCATTCCTTCTATTGTCAGCTGAGGTGTTTTGATCTTTTAAATGTTGATCTATCTCGCCTTCCAGAGCTGCATTAACAAAAGTCTGTAGCATATCAGTAAAGATGCCTCCTTCTCCTAAAATGGGATCGCCCTTATACAATCTGCTTAAAACTTCTGTTCGTTTTTTAGGGTCGGGAATGAGATCCTCCATTCGAGGTTTTCTCACCCTTTTTTGTTTTTCCATAGTCAAAGTTATTTATTTTTACTTTATTAACTTTGACACACTTTTTTGAATAGCCTCTCCACTTTCCCTCTATATCTTTACCTTAACCTCAACCTCAACTTTCTTTCCCTGTGCTCTGTTCCCCGTGCCCCATGCCCCGTGCCCTGCGCCTTTCCTCACTCCTCACTCCTCACTCCTGCAAAGAAATTACCCACCATCATCACCAGCAGGGTTATCAGTATCACAAGGGTTATACTCTCATCATTTATTATTGGAATTCTTGCGACTGAAGGGATACTCAGAAACAGAAGAATTGTAATAAGACCCCTGGGGGCAAAAAGTACAACGGACAATATTGGCATTTTTAGTACCTGGCTGAAATAGATCCACCTGAGCAGAAATATGCCTGCGACAACAGCCGTTGCCAGGATAAGGTTATTCATGCTGAACAGACTGTTGACTTTTGTGTAATATCCAAACATTATAAAGAAAAATGACCTTACAATAAAAGTAAGTTCAATCAGGATCTTCCTGAAAGAATCCACATCAGTCCTGAATTTTACAAAATCCACGAATTTATTAATCACGGTATGTTCGACTAACCTGTTGTTTGAGAGTGCTAATCCGAACAGAAGCACCAGAAGCAGAGCCGGAAGATGGAAAAGTTCGGCTATTACATAAACAAGCACGACAGATGTCATGATTATTACATAGCTGACATGGTATCTGATCGTATGCAGGAGATAGCTCAATCCGGTGGTAAAAACAATTGCGATGACTGTCGTAATTAATCCTTTTATAGCAAAATTAAATAGCCCATGGCCTATGGAATCAGAATTGTTCAGGATAAAGCCAAATGCCAGAATTCCCACTATATCGGATATGGAGCTTTCATATATTATAAATTCCTTCTGGTCTGCATTCAGATGACTGGCTGACGAGATAGCTACTGCACTGCTTATAATTCCCAAGGGTATGGCATTCAGAATGGAAGCTGTGGAAGGAAAACCAAAAACTTTTGTCAGTAGATATGAAAGGATCGCTGTAAAAATGGTAAACAGAATTATTGCGGAAGAAACCGATTTTAGTATCAATCCTTTTTTTCTTTTTTCAAGTGTTATATCAAGCCCTGCCTCAAGTACTATCATTACCAGTCCAAGGGTACCGAGCACCGGGAGGATCGGTTGCATATTCGGGATTTTAAGGCCTGTGGCAGTGACAAGAAGCTGTATTCCGATACCAAGACCGATCAGTAAAATCACTCCCGGAATTTTTGAGTACTTGCTTGTCACATCAAACATATATGCTAGAAGGACTATTATGCAGAGGGCTATTATTATATAATTGGTCATTTAATAAAGAATTATACTGCTGAATTATTAATCTTATCAATATCTGATATTTAATTACAGGTAATCGAATATTTTAAGAATGAAATGGAATTGAATAAATGTAAGCATAAAAACAAAACAATTCCAAAGATACTTGGTTCGGTCACTTTTTTGTTGTGAATAGGGCAGGTGGGCAAAATTCTATTGCGAATTACCCCCCTTTAGGGGGGCAGGTGGGCAAAAGATAATGTGCAGAAATTAACCCCCCTTTAGGGGGGCAGGGGGGCATCCTTTAGTGGGGCAGGTGGGCAAAAGATAATGTGCAGAAATTAACCCCCCTTTAGTGGGGCAGCTGGGCAAAAGATAATGTGCAGAAATTAACCCCCCTTTAGGGGGGCAGGGGGGCATCCTTTAGGGGGGCAGGGGGGCATCCTTTAGTGGGGCAGGTGGGCAAAAGATAATGTGCAGAAATTAACCCCCCTTTAGGGGGGCAGGGGGGCATCCTTTAGTGGGGCAGGTGGGCAAAACCTCCGAGAAATCCGACCAATCCATTTTGCCGTTCCGCCGTTGTACCCTTTGACCACCGCAGTCTTGACGAAAGTGGTTTGAGCCATTGCACCATTTTGCCATTTTACCGTTGCGCCGTAACATGTAAATAATGTAACTTTTTATAAAAGTTATGTAACAATTTAAAGAAATCAGGTGGCTAATTTAGACTCAGTATAATTTGTAAATATCTTTTAAAATTAACGCTATTAGATTGAACCTTCAAGATTAGTTGGGTGTTTAACAAACGGCAATGGGTGGATAAACATTTTTATTTTTCTCTGATTATGAAAAAAAATGACGAAATTGAAATCGATAATACCTTGAAGGAATTTCCTGATGAACTGGCCAAACTTTTAAAAACAACATTGAATTCCCCAAGCTCAAAAATAAAACTTACCGCAAGAAGTACCCTGGTGGAGATGGGCAAAACCATTATCCCTCAATTGCATAGACTGTTAAGTACTCAAAACTGGCAGCTTAGAATGGAAGCTGTTAAAGTTGCTGAACTTATAGCTGACAGAAAATCGATCCCGTATTTTATTAATCTTCTTAATGATAAAGAATTTGAAATAAGATGGATAGCCGCTGAAGGTCTTATTAAAATAGGAAGACGAAGCATCCTTCCGGTGCTGAAGTCGGTTCGCGACGGCAAAAGCGACTATTTACATAACAAGGGTGTGCATCACGTATTGCTTGGACTGCTGAACAAAAACGAGAAAGAGAAGGTAATGCCATTGTTGCTCAGTCTTGAAGAAACAAATGAATTGGGCGAGACTGCTCCTGTTGAAGCTTCAGCAGCAATTAAATCACTGTTCAAACGTGCAAAATAATATTAAAACTTCCTTGCTATGTAATTTATATGTCATAATTTCAGTTTTGAAAAAATTAATTAATTACGCTTTAAACTTTAACTTTTTAAGTTCTATAATTGCCGGCATGGTACTATCAAATCGCCGAAAATAAAATTAACACATTATGAAAACAATTATTGTCCCCATCGATTTCTCAGATGAGTCATTAAACGGACTGAACCTTGCTTTGATGCTTGCTAAAAAAACCCTTGCAAATATCCAGTTGATCCATGTAATCGGAAAGAATATCGGAAAAAAACAGTGAACTGCTCGAAAAAGAGAATCAGATCGCAAAAGAGAAGTTTGATAATATTCTTAAAAACTGCAGGGAGCAGGGCAATATAAATTGTGATTTGAGTTACACTATTAAAGAAGGTCAGATTTTTAAGGAAATTGCAGATCTAGCAGATAAGTATGATGATGCTCTCACAGTGCTATCGACTCATGGTGTTTCGGGATTCGAAGAATTGTTCATTGGTGGCAATGCTTATAAAATCACATCTCACTCACGAAATCCGGTTATTACTGTCAGAAGAAGCAAATTGCCTGCAAATATTGATAATATAGTACTTCCTCTGGATATTACATTTCAGTCACGCGAAAAGGTCCCTTATACTGCTGAGCTGGCAAAAGTATTTGGTTCAAAAATTCATGTGATTACCATACAACTGGGAAAGTTAAAGAGTATTGATAAAAAGCTTCATCAGTATTCAATGCAGGTGGCTTCATACCTTGAGGCTCATAAGGTTCCATATATGATCCGGCATTTTCATGCAAGCAACCTGGCTGATGAAATTCTCGATTATTCACGCTTTGTTGATGCTGACCTTATTTCAATAATGACTGAGCAGGAAAAGAGCGCTTCCAATTTGCTGTTAGGCAGCTCGGCGCATCAATTGATAAACAAAGCTTTTATTCCTGTTCTGTCATTCCCTAATTATCATCTGAGGGTAACAGCAGAAGATATCTGGACCCTGGGAGCATTTAATCCATGATTTTCATGCTCACTTAAAATTCCGGAATAAAACTTACATTAAAAATTAAATAATAATTAAGATGAAAAAAGTATTGATTGCGCTGGATTATAATCCGACTGCGCAGAAAGTGGCAGAGGTTGGTTTTTCTTTGGCAAAATCAATGAAGGCTGAAGTAATATTATTGCATGTAATAGATGACCCGGTGTTTTATTCAACTTCGGGTTATTCTCCGATAATGGGATTTAACGGTTATATGGATATGGGTCCGGTTCTGTTAGATAGTATAGACGGTTTAAAAAATGCATCACTTCAGTTTCTTGAAAAAACCAGGGAACACCTGGGTGATAAATCTATTACTACACTGGTTAAGGAAGGCGATTTTGCTGATGCAATCCTTGATACTGCAAAAGAGCAGAAAGCCGATATAATAGTTGTAGGGTCTCATAGCCGTAAATGGCTGGAGAATATAGTCATGGGAAGTGTCACAGAAAAAGTCTTGCATCATACTGCCATTCCGCTTTTCATTGTTCCTACCAAAAAAGATAATTAACTCTGCTTCTGCCAGACACTCCATGGCTACGGTTCAATGGTTAATAAATTAGTTCTTTGACATCTTGGTAATCCTGGTTTGTGTGTGGCTGTTTTGCACGAATTTTGATCAAAAGCAAAATACTTAAAATCAGAAGAATCTAAAAGATCTGTTTGACCTGGGGGCTGTCTGAAAAACCGACATCCATTAATCACATAAGATTTTGCACCCTTTCAGATAGCTATCGGGATCCCCTTCCCAGCCTTCCCCCATGGGGGAAGGAGCAAAAAATCCTTTCACCCTTGGGGGAAATAAGAAAGGGGGTTTTAAATCAAAAAATCAGTGTTTTCATGTTACCACAATTCTGAAGTTTAACATAGCTATCGGAAGCTTAGCGGCCAGGGGGTGCCCCCCTTCCCCCTAAATGGGGGTTAATTAGCTTAATGTGACCGGGCTAATCCCCCTTCAGGGGGATGGCCACAATGGATTATAATCTCATCACTCTCAAAGCATAACTAGTATTTTGTTCCAAATCGATGCGGAATAAAAAAACTTTACAACCAAGGTTTACTGATGATTTCAAAAAATCATTCTTGTTTTTTAATAAAAGCTGTCTGTTTAACAATATTCTTAAATTATGGAAGTAAGCTCATTTGCCGGAAAACTGGCTGAACCACAGATGCTGGTTAATATATCACGTCTTATTGCAGAATATTATACCGGAGTGCCCGATTATTCCATCCCTGAACAGAGGGTTTCATTCGGAACATCAGGTCATCGTGGTTCATCTTTCAAAAACTCCTTCAACGAAAATCATATTCTGGCCATAACACAGGCTATTTGCCTGTACCGTCAGCAACAAAAAATCAATGGTCCGCTGTTCATGGGTATGGATACACATGGCCTTTCTGTCCCCGCTTTTTCCACTGCACTCGAAGTTCTGGCTGCAAATGGTGTGGATGTTATGATTGCAGGGAAAGAGGAATATACTCCGACCCCGGTAATTTCTCATGCAATTATCACATATAACCGCGATCACAAAACCGGAATTGCAGATGGAATAGTGATAACACCTTCACATAATCCGCCTTCTGACGGCGGTTTTAAATATAATCCGCCAAATGGCGGAGCCGCTGAATCTTCAATAACAAAATGGATTGAAGGAAAGGCTAATGAATTCCTGAAAAATAACCTCCGGGGTATTAAAAGGATTCCATGTGAAAAAGCTCTGAAAGGTTCCACAACTCACACTCATGATTATTTAAATAACTATATCTCTGATCTTTCCGGTGTAGTTGATATGAATGTTATTCATAACTCTGATATTAAACTTGGAGTGGATCCTCTTGGTGGTGCAGGAGTTCATTACTGGGAACCAATTGCAGAACACTATAAGCTTAATCTTACTGTTGTTAATAAAGCGGTTGATCCTACTTTCAGGTTTATGACTGTTGACTGGGATGGTAAGATCCGTATGGATCCATCATCTCCGTATGCTATGAAAGGGTTAATAAAACTGAAAGACCAGTTTGATGTTGCTTTTGCCTGCGATCCGGATCACGACAGGCATGGCATTGTGACAAAAAGCCAAGGTTTATTACCTCCAAATCACTATTTATCAGTGGCAATTCATTATCTGTTTCAGAACAGGATTAAATGGAGAAAGGAAGCTGCCGTTGGCAAGACATTGGTAAGCAGCCAGATCATCGACCGTGTTGCATCTCAGATTGGACGCAAGCTTTATGAAGTGCCGGTCGGGTTCAAGTGGTTTGCTGACGGCCTTTTTAATGGTTCCCTGGGATTTGGGGGTGAAGAGAAGTGCAGGAGCCTCTTTCCTGCGTTTTGATGGTAATGTCTGGACAACCGATAAGGATGGCATTATTCTCGCTTTGCTTGCTGCAGAAATTACAGCAAAAACCGGCAGAGATCCCGGCTTGATTTACAGTGACCTTACAAAAACTATGGGCGATCCTGTATATACCCGTATTGACGCATCCGCAACTCCTGAACAACGAGAAATGCTAGGAAAACTCACCCCTCTGCAGATTCATCTTACTGACCTGGCAGGAGAAAATGTAAAGGCTGTTCTTACTAATGCTCCCGGTAACGGGGCATCAATTGGCGGATTAAAGGTCATATCGGAAAACGGATGGTTCGCTGCCCGTCCTTCAGGAACGGAAAATATTTATAAGATCTATGCTGAAAGTTTTAAAGGACAGGATCACCTAATAAAATACTTGAAGAGGCACAGAGTATTGTCAACCAAACTGTGAAATAGAATTTTCATTGATAGAAATTTGAACCCTAAACAATGAAAGAAAAGACAGATATCAGAAAAGCCGTTTACACGTTTCCCATCTGATATCGAAGGAGTGGATTCCCTTGCAGCTGGCTCTCGATATGCGATGGTCATGGAACCATACTGCCGATGAAATCTGGCGGCAGCTTGATCCTGAACTCTGGGATATGACCCATAACCCATGGGTAGTTCTTCAAACGGTCTCAAAAAATAAGCTTCAGAGCATAACAACTGACCCGGTCTTTCGAAAAAAAGTGGATGCTCTTATAAAATCAAAAGAGGAGGCAACTTCAGTTCCGGCATGGTTTCAAAAAAAATATCCGAAATCTGCTCTTTCCTGTGTTGCATATTTCAGCATGGAATTCATGCTAAGCGAAGCCCTTCCTATTTATTCCGGAGGATTGGGCAATGTAGCGGGCGATCAGCTTAAAGCTGCAAGTGATCTTGGTGTGCCGGTTGTCGGCATAGGGCTTCTTTATCAGCAGGGCTATTTTCGACAGGAAATCGATAGAAACGGTGAGCAACAGGCTATCTTTCCATATAATGATCCGGGCCAGTTGCCGGTTGTTCCTTTACGTCAGCCCAATGGAGAATGGTTAAGGCTGAAAATTCAATTTCCAGGTTATTCTGTGTGGTTGCGTACCTGGCAGGTTCAGGTCGGCAGAATAAAACTGTATCTGTTAGACAGTAATGATCCGGCAAATTTCCCTGTTCATCGGGGAATAACAGGTGAATTATATGGTGGTGGTCCTGAGCTCAGGATTAAACAGGAACTGGTGCTTGGAATCGGAGGCTGGCGTCTTCTTGAGGCTCTTGGTATTAAACCACTGGTATGTCATCTTAATGAAGGCCATGCAGCATTTGCTATACTGGAACGCGCCTTTGGTTTTATGAAGGAAACAGGGCAGCCATTTGATGCGGCGCTTGGCTGCTACAAGGGCCGGGAACCTTTTTACTACACATACTGCAGTAGCAGCAGGATTCGATTGTTTTCCACCATCCCTTGTAGACCTTTATCTTGGGGAATACGCTGAAAAAAATCTTGGTATTACACGTCACAGGTTATTAGCCATGGGCCGTAAGGATCCGGTAAATGAATCGGAGAATTTCAATATGGCTTACCTGGCAATCAGAGGCAGCGGAGCTGTAAACGGAGTAAGCCGTCTTCATGGCAAAGTCAGTCGTCATATATTTGAGTCACTGTTTCCAAAATGGCCGTCAAATGAGGTGCCTGTCGGATCAATAACCAATGGTGTGCATGTGCCATCGTGGGACTCGAGGGAGGCAGATGATGTATGGACAGAATTTTGCGGCAAAGACCGGTGGCTTGGAATGAACCTGACTCTTGAGCAGGATATTCGCAAGGTTTCCGATGAAAGGCTCTGGGAAATGCGGACAAAGGCCAACAAAGAACTCATAGAATTTGCAAGGGAGCATTTTTCCAGACAACTGCTTGGTTCCGGTCATTCACCGGAGGCGATTGAGCGGGCGAGACATTTGTGTGATCCGAATATTTTAACACTCGGGTTTGCAAGACGCTTTGCAACCTATAAAAGGCCTAATTTACTGTTGCATGATCCTCAACGCCTGCTGCGATTGCTGACAAATCCGAAATACCCGGTCCAGCTTATCATTTCAGGCAAGGCCCATCCTGCTGATCAGGAAGGTCAGAATTTAATTAAAGAATGGATTCAATTTATACGGCAACATAGGATACACTCTCCGGTGATATTCCTCAGCGATTATGATATGCAGATATCAGAAAATCTTGTTCAGGGTGTTGATGTCTGGATCAATACTCCGCGCCGGCCATGGGAGGCCAGCGGAACAAGCGGTATGAAAGTGCTTGTAAACGGAGGTATTAACCTTTCGGAACTGGACGGCTGGTGGGCCGAAGCTTACTCGCCTGAGGTAGGCTGGGCACTTGGTGATGGTAATGAGCATGGAGACGATCCGTCATGGGATGCAATGGAAGCCGGGCAACTTTATGACTTGCTGGAACAAAAAGTGGTGCCTGAATTTTACGACCGAAATGAAAATGGTATTCCAGTCAAATGGATAACCAGGATGAGGGAAAGCATGGCACAGCTGACGCCGCGCTTCTCGGCCGACAGGACAGTGAGGGAATACACGGAACAACATTATCTGCCTGCTGCCTCAGCTTACCTCGAGCGTGCAGTCAATAAAGGTGAAAAGGGAAAGCAGATCGCAGACTTGATGCATAACCTTGATCAGAAATGGAATTCAATGCATTTTGGTGAAGTGAAGACCATGGCTGTCGAAAACTATTATAAAGTTGAAGTTCAGATCTATTTCGGTGATCTCGATCCTGGTACATTGCAGGTTGAGCTGTTTGCCAATGGAATTGACGGTAAAGATCCTGAAGTGCAGAAGATGACTAAAGGAAGAAAAATTGAAGGAAAAGATAATGCATATTATTTTAATGCATCGGTAACTTCAGGACGTCCTGCTGCAGATTATACCCCACGTGTCATACCAAATCTTACCGGCGTATCAGTTCCTCTTGAAACCAATCTGATCCTCTGGCAGCATTAATCTTTATATTATGGAAAATAAGAATACTAAGAAGCAATATGAAATCGGAATGGTGGGTCTGGGTGTGATGGGACGCAACCTTTTATTAAACATGGCAGATCATGGTTTTTCGGTGGCCGGTTATGACAAAGATCCTGCCAAAGTCGAGTCGCTTAGAAAAGAAGCAGAGAACAGGGATATCCATTGCACTGATGACCTTAAAGATTTTATCTCAAATCTTCGTTTACCCCGGGCAGTAATATTACTTGTTCCAGCCGGAGCGCCGGTAGATTCAGTCATAAATGAACTGGTACCGAATCTTCAGAAGAATGATCTTATAATAGATTCAGGCAATTCATATTTTAAAGACACCGATTTGCGCACCATAAGGTTAAAAGACAAAGGAATACTCTTTATGGGAATGGGAATATCCGGCGGAGAAGAAGGAGCCAGGCACGGAGCGAGCATTATGCCCGGCGGATTAAAAGATGCCTGGGAAAGAGTTAAACCGGTTCTTGAAGCCGTTGCCGCAAGAGTGAATGGTGAACCCTGCGTTACATGGCTGGGACCTTTGTCAGCTGGTCATTTTGTGAAGATGGTTCATAATGGGATTGAATATGGTATAATGCAGCTGATTTCAGAGACTTATTCATTTATGAAACTGGTTCTGGGTTTTTCAGAGGATCAGCTTCAAAACATTTACAGCGAATGGAATAGTGGTGAGCTTAATAGTTTCCTCATCGAAATTACAGGCAATATATTTGGCAAAGTAGATGACAAAACAGGTAAGCGGCTGATAGATGAAATACTCGATATAGCCCGGCAAAAAGGAACAGGAATGTGGACTTCCCAAAGCGCCATGGAATTGCAGGTACCTGTCCCCACAATTGATATAGCAGTTTCGATGCGCGACTTATCGGTATTTGAAGTACAGCGCGAACTGGCAGGCAAAATTTATAAGCAGCCTGAATTAAATTTCAAAGGCGATCCCAAACAGCTGGTCATTCAACTGCGTAAAGCTCTCTACGTATCGATGCTTGCTACTTATGCTCAGGGGTTTGCCCTGCTGGCAGCCGCGTCAGATAAATACGGGTATCATCTCGATCCTGAAGCAATAGCCGGAATATGGCGTGGTGGGTGCATCATCCGGGCAGCTTTGCTTGAAAACATACAGGCAGCTTTTCATGCAAAGCACGATCTGCTAAATTTACTTCTTGACCCTGAATTCTCACAAAAGATAAGGGAGAATGAGGAAAATCTCCGTCAGATCGTATGCCTGGCAAGTACCATGGGTATTCCTGTTCCCGCTATTATGGCATCTCTCGGGTATCTTGATGCTTATCGCAGTGCATGGTTGCCGGCTAATCTTATCCAGGCTCAAAGAGATTACTTTGGTGCACATACATATGAGCGTATTGATGCAAAGGGCACATATCACACAGAATGGCTTAAAGGAGCAAAATGAAAATAAATAAACAACTTCAGCCAACAGTATTTGCCATTTTCGGAGGATCAGGAGATCTGACCTGGAGAAAACTGGTGCCATCTCTTTTTAATCTCTTTCAGGATTTAAATATGCCGGACGAGTTTTCCATAATTGCACTGGATCGTATCGACATAAGGATTGAAGTTCTGCATCATCGACTTCGTGAAGGAATTGAGAAATTTTCGAGGGAAGGCAAAGTTAATGATGAACATTGGACAATGTTTGCAAGTCATATTTCTTATATACAGGGAGACTTTACAAAACCGGATATTTATAACTTCTTAAAAGATCAGCTCCGAAAGTTTGAAGGAGAATGGAAGACAAAGCCTCAACTCATATTTTATATGGCTACTCCTTCGGTTATGTTTGGAGTAATTCCAAAGCATCTTAAAGAGGCGGGTCTTGCGGCAGATCATGACCGGGCAAGGATTGTAGTTGAAAAACCTATCGGAAGCGACATTACATCAGCACTGAAGTTGAATTGTACGCTTACGGCTAATTTCAGGGAATCCCAGATATTCAGGATTGATCATTACTTAGGAAAAGAAACTGTGCAGAATATTCTTGCGTTCCGTTTTGCCAATCCATTATTTGAGCCAATCTGGAACCGGCGATATGTTGATTATGTAACCATTACCGCCGCTGAAGATCTCGGTATTGCACACAGGGGAGCATACTATGAAGGGGCAGGTGCATTACGCGATATGGTACAGAATCATATGATGCAACTGCTGTGTCTTGTGGCTATGGAACCAATGGTCTCATTTGACGCTGATGAAATAAGGAACAAAAAGGTTGATGTCCTTCATGCAGTAAGGCCAATTCCTGCAGACAAAGTGAATGAATTTGCAATCAGGGGACAGTATGGAACCGGTAACTCCGAAGGTAAGGAAGTATCAGGATATCGCCAGGAATGTATGGTTTCTCCTGATTCGAATGTCGAAACCTTTGCAGCATTGAAGCTGTTCGTGGATAACTGGCGCTGGCAGGATGTGCCTTTTTATCTCAGGACAGGAAAACGTCTTCCGCGGCAGGTATCGGAAGTTACAATACAATTCCGGGCAGTGCCTCATAAATCTTTTCCGCCTGAAGCTACTTCCGAATGGCAGGCTGCCAGTCTCATTATGTCAATTCAGCCTGATGAAGGCATTGTTCTCCGTTTCCAGGCAAAACAGCCGGGTACTAAGTTATTATTGAAACCGGTCACAATGCGATTCGACTATCAGAAAAGCTTTTCAATTCCTATCCCTGACGCTTATGAAACGTTACTCTGGGATGTGATGAATAACGATGCAACTCTGTTTATGCGTGATGATCAGGTTGAAGCAGCCTGGAAAATTGTAATGCCGATCCTTGATGAGTGGTCGGGCAAACCTCCGCTTGATTTCCCGAATTATTCAGCTGGTACGTGGGGACCTGAAGCAGCTGATCGGTTATTCAGCCCGGGACACCACTGGCCATTACCTACGGAACTGACTGAAAAATAACTGAAAGTAAATTCTATTGAATAAATTATCCATTTAATAAGATAAAATAACAACTTAAAAATAAAGTCTATGTTAAAAATTATGAATGATTTACCGGAAAACGTTCTCGGTGTTACCGCAGTAGGAAAAATAACGGGAGCAGATTATGAAACTCTGTTAATCCCTGCCATTGAGAAAAAACTGAAAGAGAACAAAAAGGTCAGCATGATATACGACCTTGGAAGCAGTTTTACAGGATTTGAACTCAGTGCAATGATGGACGATGCTAAAATCGGAATGAAACATTTATCTGCATGGGATAAAATTGCACTGGTCTCTGACCATGAGATGATAAATATTTTCGCAAAATTCTTTGGTCATCTGTTATCGTGTGAACTCCGGGTATATAAAAATGAAGAATTGCCGGAAGCAAAAAAATGGATCTCAGGAAAAGAATAATTTTAAAACTACTGTCATTATGAAGGATAAGAAGAAAAAAGTATTGCATGAACTTTTCATTGAATTAGTTAAGTTGCAAAAAGAGATTATTGCTTCCAACCTTAAATTACTGGTGATATTAGAAGGAAGAGATACAGCCGGCAAGGACGGAACCATAAAAAGAATTATTAAGCATCTCAGTCCGCGTGAGACTATAGTTGTTGCATTAGGCAAACCATCTGACAGGCAGCAGCATGAATGGTATTTCCAGCGTTACTCTGAACGTTTACCAGTATCAGGCGAATTTGTGCTTCTTAACAGGAGCTGGTATAATCGTGCAGGGGTGGAAAAAGTTATGGGTTTCTGCACAGAAAAAGAATACAAATCATTTTTTACGGAAGTGGAATTATTTGAAAAGATGCTTGCAGGTGCAGGCTTTATAATTCTTAAATATTATCTCGATATAAGTGAAAAAGAACAGAAAAATAGATTGAAGGACCGGGAGACGGATCCTCTGAAACAATGGAAAATAAGCCCTATCGATAAGGAAGCTCAGAAACATTGGAAAGATTATTCCGAGGCACGGAATGAGATGTTGCTTAAAACCAATTTTAAGTATGCACCATGGTTTGTAGTGAATGCAGATAAGAAAAATTCAGCTCATATCGCTCTTATCACTCATCTTTTGAGTCAACTGGAATATCAAAATAAGGATAAAAAGTTATTGTCTCACGATTATGATCTGGTCTATCCTGCAACACCCGAAAATATAAAAGAAAGACTTTATTGATTCTCATGATCAGCAGCAGGGAAAAACGGAAAATCTATTAATAAATCGCAGTAAAGTAAAGAGAATATTAATTATGAATACTAATTCAGATAGTTCAAAGGCTCCGGATCCGAAGCCAGGAATTAAGACAAATGCCAGTGATGATCTGAAAACTCTTCCTATGGATGAACTTCAGGCAAAACTGGAATCGTCTCCGGAAGGTCTTACTCAGGCTGAAGCACAGAAGCGACTGCTCCAATACGGACCTAACGAGATTGAAGAAGAGAAGACAAATCTCTTTCTTAAATTTCTTACTTATTTCTGGGGGCCAATTCCCTGGATGATCGAGGCAGCCGTAATACTTTCGGCTGTCGCCAGGCACTGGCCTGACTTTTTTATCATTCTTGTTCTTCTTCTTGCAAATGCTATAGTAGGATTCTGGGAGGAGCATGAAGCAGGCAATGCTATTGATGCTCTCAAGGCCAAGCTGGCGGTCAAAGCAAGGGTGAAACGTGACGGTAAGTGGGTCAACCCTGCTGCACGGGAGTTGGTACCTGGTGATATTATTCGCCTGCGGTTAGGAGACATTGTCCCGGCTGACGCCCGTTTACTGGATGGCGATGAGGTAGAAGTTGATCAATCGGCACTGACAGGTGAATCGCTGCCCGCATCCCGCAAACCCGGGGATGCAGTGTTTTCCGGTTCTATTATCCGGCAGGGTGAAATAGGAGCAATGGTCTATGCCACAGGTACAAAAACCTATTTTGGAAAGACTGCGCAACTGGTCCAGGAGGCACATACTGTAAGCCATTTTCAAAAGGCGGTATTGAAGATCGGCAATTACCTGATTGTTCTCGCGGTGGTTCTTGTTGCAGTAATAATTACTGTAGCGATATTCCGTGGCGACAAAATTCTTACAACATTGCAATTTGCCCTTGTGTTGACAGTTGCTGCTATTCCCGTTGCAATGCCGACAGTGCTGTCGGTGACTATGGCTGTGGGTGCGCGCCTTCTGGCCAAAAAAGAGGCAATTGTAAGCAAGTTGGTTGCCATCGAAGAATTAGCAGGAGTAGATATGCTTTGCGCTGACAAGACAGGCACTTTAACCCAAAATAAGCTGACACTGGGCGATCCGTTCAGTGTGAAAGATATATCGATCGAACAGGTGATTCTCTGCGGGGCTTTAGCTTCGCGCGCCGAAAATAACGACACCATTGATCTTGCTGTACTGGGCGGTCTGAAAGACAAGGATGCATTGAAAGGTTATGATGTAGTTCATTTCATGCCGTTCGACCCCGTGCATAAACGCACTGAAGCCACAATAAAGTCGAAAGACGGAAAGACGTTTAAGGTGACAAAGGGTGCCCCGCAGGTGATATTGGAACTGTCGGCCAATACAGGAAATGTGAAATCTTCAGTTGATAAGGCAGTTAATGAATTCGCGGAACGCGGTTTCCGTTCATTGGGAGTGGCAAGAGCAGAGGGAGATGGAAAATGGCAGTTTATAGGAGTGTTGCCACTGTTCGATCCTCCCCGGGAAGATGCAAAAGCTACCATTGCGACGGCTCTTGCGATGGGAGTAACAATCAAAATGGTTACAGGTGATGCACTGGCTATTGCCCGGGAAACTGCTAAAAAGCTGGATATGGGAACAAATATTCTCGATGCTGCCAGCCTTGGAGATTCAAAAAAGAAAGAGACGAAAGAGGTTCTTGAATCTATAGAGAAAGCCGATGGCTTTGCACAGGTTTTTCCTGAACACAAGTTTCATATTGTGGATGTTCTCCAAAAACTCGGACATATTGTTGGCATGACAGGTGACGGTGTGAATGATGCCCCTGCATTGAAGAAAGCCGACTGCGGTATCGCTGTTTCAGATGCAACAGATGCTGCGCGTGCGGCAGCAGCTATTGTGCTCCTGAAGTCCGGCTTGTCGGTGATTATAGATGCAATTAAGGAGAGCAGAAAAATTTTCCAGCGAATGAACAGCTATGCCATTTATAGAATAGCCGAGACATTACGCGTTTTGTTATTTATGACATTATCGATCCTGGTATTTAATTTTTACCCGGTCACAGCTGTCATGATTGTTATGCTGGCATTGTTAAACGATGGTGCCATATTGTCAATTGCCTATGACAATGTTCATTACAAAAATCAACCGGAAGCCTGGAATATGCGCATGGTGTTGGGAATATCCACAGTGTTGGGTGTAATAGGAGTAATCGCCGCCTTTGGTTTGTTTTATCTGGGTGAAAGAGTATTTCATATAGATCGTGCACATATACAGACAATGATGTATTTGAAATTATCAGTTGCTGGTCATCTGACGATCTTTCTTACACGCACGCGTGGCCCTTTCTGGTCTATACGACCCGCACGAATCTTATGGATAGCCGTTCTTGGAACCCAGATAGCAGCAACTCTGATTGCCGTATATGGGATATTTATGACTCCTCTGGGGTGGGGTTGGGCGCTCTTCGTCTGGGGTTATGCTTTAGTATGGTTTCTCTTTAATGACCGTTTGAAACTGCTCGCATATCGTATTTTTGATCCGGTAAAACCAAAATCAGCCGAGGATTTTCCAGGGAAAAAATAATTCAGAAAAAGTGCAATTGAGATTATATATCAGATTCAACAGTGTCTATATCAAGTTTATACTTAAACAGGGCAGGTAAAATAATAGGATTTCATAATTTTGTCCAGATTTAAGAAGCTATCGGCTCTGAAAGAGCCAAACAGGAATAACCCCCGGCGCCAGCCGGGGGTTTATTAATATTAAACCACTTCGTGGCTTATAGTTTTAAAAACAAACAAGAGTTCCACTTCTGGCAGTCAATTAACTGAGATGTGTACAATAAGTAGCTTTTGAAGATGAGGTGGTCAGGACAATTGATTATATATCAGATTACTGATTTAGTTTATCTTTAATTGAGTTTCCTATTTTCTCAATAAAGTCTTTGCCTCCAATTGCTGTGATAACAATGGAGATTGCACCAATTGTGATAAAAATGGTAGCGAATCCGATGATTACAATTTCAGTGGCTATGTCAAGTTCAACAAGTGCAATGGCCGAAAAGAAAAGCAGCAGAATGACTTTAATGAATCTGGAAATTAAGGAAGCTCGTGGAATTTCTTCTTTATATAAGGATTTCAGAATTGATTTCTGGGCCCAGAAGGACAATAACCAGCCCAGACCGAAAATTGACGCTGCAATAATGATTTTCGGCAAATATAAAATTCCCCTGCTTAAAAGATCAGAAAGCATTGTTAATTTCCATGCTATCAATGCATTATCCAGAAAAAGCAAAAAAACTATTGCATAGCCTACATTACCAATAAGGTTATAGATACCATAACGAACATCAGCTTTAGCGAAATCTGCTTCCCATCGTGACCGCCTTAAAAAGCGGTCAATCCTTAAAAGCACTGATATCTGCACCAGGACTCTTTTGATAAGCCATCCTGCAATCCATCCGATAAGTACTAAAATGACTCCTGCAAGCAGGTTAGGTAAATAAGCTACTATATTATCAGCTAGCCCGGTAAACTGATCCTGAACTCTTGTTTCCATAATTTGCCTCCATTATTTTTTTTGAGTTTTAAATAACGATAAAAAGAAAGACTCTCTTTCCTCATATTCCTTTAACCATAAAACAGGGCATTCAACCTGTTCAGTAATTTCCCTGACAAGTGATTTTGAAAAAAGCAGCTCGATGAAATCACCGGTTTTACCACCCATGACAACCAGATCATTTTTAGCTGACAATTTCAGGATACCCTGCAGTATATCAGATTCAATTATTGTTACAATTTTTGCTGAAATTTTGTTTTCCGTTAATAAAAAATTTATCTGATCGAATTTTTCCTGTTGCTCCTCAATTGTAGTCCCTGGACTGAATACGACGGCAAATCTTATTTCTGCATTGAAAAAATCGATCAGGGCCGGAGCTATTTCTGCAGCAAGCTGTGAATGTATATTTCCGTTGAAGGGGATCAGTATTTTTTTTATTTTTCCGGGCTTAATTTCTCCATGCAGTATTGCCACTTCAGTAGTAGATTTCTGAAGAACAGAGTCAATAACAGATGAAAAAAAGCGATCAAAAAAACTGCTGCTTTTTTTCGGTCCATTAATATGAAATTACAATCCTCTTCAATATAAGTATCGTATATTCCTTTTGATATCCTGTGCGAGATCTTAATGATTGAATTTGAGTTGAATACCCGATTCGTCAGCAAAGTTTTGAGCCTTTTGCATAATTTCTTCAGCCTTGTCTGTCAGCTTAATTCCTTTTTTTAATTTTTCACCCGGCCATTAACTCAATAACATAAAGAAAAATTATAGTGGCATTATGCTTTCTGGCAATTGCGATGGCAATCTGAGAAATACTCTTGATATTACTCTCATCTGAAATATATACCAGCAGATTATACTCTTTCTTCGATATTTGTTCAAGAGTCCGTACTTTCCTGATATGTTCCACTTCGCGTTTGGATGCATAAAAGCGATATACCAGGAGGCCCAGGCCGAACTCCATATTATTGTAACAACCCATGCTAATACACTGTACTTAAACATATATATGGCAAGGAAAAGCAATAATACAATACCTGCAATTGAAAGATAGGGGAAGAGCGGTACTTTAAAACCACGGTCAAGATCCTTCCTCTTTTTTCTTAGTCTTATCATCGCAAGGTTTACTTGCAGGAAAAGCAACAAAAACATAATATCAGCTGCGCTTGCCACATCTTCAATCGGAAGTGAGACAGCCATAGTAACGATGATTCCCAGTGATACCAGGATCGCCCACTGAGGAGTGAAGTTTTTAGGATGCACTTTGCTGAAGAATGATGGAAAATTATGATCACGCCCCATGGCAAATGCTACCCTTGAAGAAGAATATATAGTGGCATTTAAAGCTGATATTGTCGAAATCAACCCGCCAAACAAAAGTAAAACCCCGCCTCCGGCAAAAAAAGTTCTGGCCACGTTTACCAGAGCGATTTCTTTTTGCTGAGCCAGGGTACCCCATGGCGTCAATCCTGGCTCAGGTTTGACTGTTCCTATTGCGGTTATTGCTACTAAAAGATATATCGGTACCACAATCAGCAGCGAAAGGAATACTGCCCTTGGAATGTTCTTTTTTGGGTTCTTTATCTCTTCCGAACTTTGGGCTATTACCTCAAAACCCTGAAAAGCAATGAAAGTAAGTCCCATAGCCTTAAACACTCCGCTGAAACCATTTGGCAAAAACGGGCTGAAGGTAGTACGCCAGTCTCCGTGACGAATAATCAGCTCAAGGCCGAATCCGATAAATATAATAAGAATGACTATTTTAGTCAGAGTGACAAGATTTCCTATTTTACCTGTTTCAGAAGCTCCCCGAAAATTGACATATGCGAAAAGCAACGCTACCGAGGCAGCAAGGATTTTCTGCGGAGAGAAAAACCCCCAGTGCGGCATAACGATTGAAAACTCGCCCAGTACATGAGCAAAGTATGCCCCAAATCCAAGTGCATACAGGCTGCAGGCAACAGCATGAGCAAACCAGCTCATCCAGCCTGATAAAAAACCATTCCATTTCGGTAATCCTTCTTTTACCCAGAGATATCCGCCTCCGGCATCATGGTAGCACGACCCAAGTTCAGCATACGACATAGCTGTAAGTAATGCTATAAGGGCGTTTAAGCTAAAGGTAAGTATCAGACCAGGACCGGCGACTCCGGCAGCAATTCCTATCAGGACGAAAATTCCTGCACCGATCATAGCGCCCACGCCTATAAGTGTAGCATCCATCAGACTCATTTCACGGGCAAGACGGACTTCAGAATCAAATTTTTTCATAATAAGTCAGTATTAGGAACTTACTCCTGAATTTTTTTCTGCTTTTTATTTTCGGCCAGGCTTAGTGAGAATTTCATTGTATTTCTTCTCATAATTCTGTATTCAGGTCAACCCGGTGATAATTGCATCATAAATAAGGAATAATTATGTTCACAATCCGTCGGGGGTTATTCAGTATGTATAATTATTTCAACTATTTATCTTTTTACAAAACAATAACAACTGATAATGAATTAAACCTGTATAAGTGTAACAATCTTAAAATTAGCTGGCTTTCTAAAAGTACAACAAAATTTCATTTTTGTCAATCATTCCTGGAAATTTAAGTTCATGCAAAGAATTGAAACCTTTCATATTATGAATTTGTTATTAGATAATTGAAATGTACCATAATCCGGATAAATATTACCATAGAGAGCATTGGTAAAAAGCTTATATTTATGGTATATATCAATTTAATTTATTATATAATATGCTTATTATCTAATAGATAAAAAATATAAAATATTATGGTTGATTTTAAAATATTGAATTTGAATTATTTAGAATCAATTCAGCCGATGAATTTCCCTGATTTTAAATTGAACTCATTCATTTTAATTACAAATGGTTGGGCATTGCTACAGATAGATTTTGATGAGCATATAGCAATAAAGAACAAGATATTCTTTATTGACAGATTTAAGCAATGGAATTGGATAAAGACTGAAAATTTGTCGGGATATCTGGTACAATTCACAGATACTTATTATAACATTATATATACCGGGAATCCAAAAATAAAAAGCGATCAATCATTGTATGGTGAAATTCCGCCATTCATAAAAACCAGGGCAGAGGAGACAAATTCATGGATAAAGATATTAGATCTGATAGATAATGAATATTCAAATTTAACTGAAAACTCAAAAGAAATAATTTGTCTGAATTTGAAAATTCTGGTTCTGATGTACCGCCGGAAAGCCATTATGAAAAATAATATTTTTATTCATGACAGGAAAAATCAGAAAATGCATGAGTTCAGAAAACTGGTGAACAGCAGATATGGATTTCTCAGGAGCACAAAAGACTATGCGTTTGAATTGAATCTTTCTCCGAATTATTTAAACGCTTTATGCAAGGAGGTCTACTTAAAGACTGCGAGTGAAATTATCAGTGAACGAGTTATTCTTGAGTCAAAACGGCTATTATCGCGTACGGGCCTTACTGTATCGGAGATTTCCGATAAACTGGGGTTTAAAGACAATTCGTATTTTGGAAGATACTTTAAAAAAGCTGTAGGAATGCCTCCCGAGAAATACAGGTTGGTTAATCTCAATCATTGACCGGATAGTGTAGATTAATAAAACTTAATAAATGAAAACATGAAAGACCAGATAGCTTCCATACTGATACCCACAGATTTTTCAGAGCACTCTGAAAGTGCTTTAAAATCGGGGCTTGCAATTGCAAAAAGGCAAAATGCTGAAATAACAATACTTCACGTTATTGACAAACTTGCTTTTCTCGAACCATCTGAAGTATTTCTTCCTGATATAGGGCATATGCCCGATATGTTATTAATAATGGAAGAGAAAATAAAGGAAATATCTGAGAACATTCAGAAGAATTCAGGTATCAAGACAACCGGGAAAGTACTTTATGGTCAGCCTTCCACTATTATCTGCCAGGTGGCTTATGACGAAAAGATAGAACTTATAGTAATGGGAACTCATGGCACTTCAGGTCTGCGCAAATTTTTCATAGGCTCTGAAACAAACAGGGTTGTTAAAAATGCTCCCTGCCCGGTACTTACAATACCGGGAATGTGGAAAAAGACTGATTTTACGAAGGTATTATTTCCTATCAGGCTGAATTCAGGGGCTTTAGATAAATACTTATACTCACGGCCAATAATTGAGAAAAATAATTCTGAACTTTTTCTTCTCGGGCTTTCTGAAATAAAAACTGCCGATGAAATAAAAGAGCTTATTTTTCTGGCTCACCAGCTTAAGATTCAGTTAAGTAATGATAATATCAAATCCCAGATTGAATATTCTCCAACCGATAATCTGCCTGATACTATTATCAAAAAGGCTGAGGAAACTGATTCAGATTTGTTGATTATCGCGGCAAATATTGATAATAACTTCAAGTCTTTCTTCCTTGGCCCGTTTGCACAGCAGGTTATTAATCATACCCATATACCTGTTTTAACCTTAAAACCTGCGACGGGCAAGACTGAAGATAATGATTATCTGAAGCGCTCTGAAAAATGGGGAAATTCAATAAATTTCCCGATAAATGAAATAATTTAACT
>CAVVGP010000255.1:0-29105 GCA_963747625.1 uncultured Bacteroidales bacterium
AAAAGTGTGTCATTTCTGTTTGTGATAGTTTTTTCAGCGATTTCAGTGAAGGCCGTAGACCGTAAGGAAAATCGCTGAAAAAAGAGTAAGTCATTATTGGATAACATATTGCGCATATCTATTCCCAAATTTATCAATGAGCTCCCTGTGTATCGGCATCCAATTGAATGCGTTTCTTTTCCAGCTCTTTTCGTTGTATTTCAATGCCAAATATAGTTGTTTTAAAAGCCCCTTATCATTTACCCAGGCTCCTTTTGTTTTTGTAACCTTACGCATTACTCGATGCAGAGCTTCAACTGGATTGGTTGTATAAATCATTCTTCTGATATTGGCCCCATAGTCCATGAAGGCCATTAACTCCTCCCAGTTAGCCTCCCATTTTGGTTTTATTTCTTTGTATTTAATATCCCATCTCTGGCCAAAAGCCTCTAAGGCAACTTCAGCTTGTTGACGATCTGCCGATGAATAAATTTTACGCAAATCTGAGCATACGGCCTTGATATCTTTATCGCTTACAAATTTTGTGGAGTTGCGTACCATATGCACAATACAGCGTTGGATAATTGATGATGGGAAAACCTGCTCAATTACATCTTTGAAGCCATTTAACCCATCCACACAGAAAAATAATACATCCTCTACTCCCCGGCGTTTGAGGTCCTCCAGAATCAAACCCCATTGACGGGATCCTTCATTATCGCTTAAATAAAGCCCCAGAATATCACGTTCCCCATGTACATTTACGCCATATGCTGTATAGATAGCTTTTGAGACTATATGTCCGTCCTCTCTGACCTTGTAATGAATAGCATCCAGGTAAACTATTGTTTGGCACGGAAATAACGGGCGTTGTTGCCATTCAATTATCTCTGTCCATACACGGTCTGTTACTGCACTTATTGTTCCCGAGCTAACCTCTACACCATAAAGTTTGCGTAGTTGATAACGAACATCCTCAACGGACTGTCCTCGTGCATACAGGCTTAGAATGATCTCATCCAGACCAGTGCCTAGTTCACGTTCCCACTTCTTTATTAATATTGGTTCGTGTTCGCCTTCACGATCTCTTGGTGTGTGAACCTCCAGAGGTCCTGCTGAACTCCTTACCAGCTTATGAGTATGACCATTCCTTCTATTGTCAGCTGAGGTGTTTTGATCTTTTAAATGTTGATCTATCTCGCCTTCCAGAGCTGCATTAACAAAAGTCTGTAGCATATCAGTAAAGATGCCTCCTTCTCCTAAAATGGGATCGCCCTTATACAATCTGCTTAAAACTTCTGTTCGTTTTTTAGGGTCGGGAATGAGATCCTCCATTCGAGGTTTTCTCACCCTTTTTTGTTTTTCCATAGTCAAAGTTATTTATTTTTACTTTATTAACTTTGACACACTTTTTTGAATAGCCTCGAAGGGGCAAAATCATGTGCAGAAATTAGCCCCCCTTTAGGGGGGTTGGGGGGCAAACTTTCATGGGAAGTGGGCAACTAAGAAAATCTAAGGATGTTTTAAAACCCGAAAGTCATCCCCACATTCAGGGTATTCTTCTTCCCGAAAAAATAGGGAGGACTCCAGCTGGCATCGCCTCTTATATTGCTGTATTCAAATGAACACCAGGTGTAAAGATCATTGATGACCTGGTATGAACCCTTAAGTCCGAATGAGGTGTTATGCCATTGTATGCTCGTCAGCGGCGGATTGCCTACACGTGGTGTTCCCAGCGCCGTATAGTCGGGACCTCGTATAGCATCCAGGAAAAACAGGTCTATATCAAGAGTTCTTACCGGGTGATAGTCCATCGCAAGGTACCATTCCCTTGAGTTATCCTTCAGGTAATATCCCATATTATATCCCTGGTTTTCGTAGGTAAGAGTAGGGACATAATGCTGAAACGTAAGAGGATAGGTATATGTAAACTCAGTTGTGAATGAAAGGTTGGCTACCGGGAGGTTGGACATTCTGAATCCGGCTTTCCAGCTCAGGAAATTCCATGCATTCTTTTCGGTAATGCGGCTGAACGAAAATTCATCGACAAAACATGTGGCGTACATATGAAGATTCTTTATCTGTCGCGAACTGATATCAAAGAACATTTGTGAATTCATGTTATCAATTCCGTCGCTGAGCGCATGATCGACCGACTTATAAAAGAAGAAAGGCATAAGATAAGCAGGGTCGATAGTTGAATAATCGTAAATAATGCTGTTACCCGCTGAAACATGAAAATTTTTAAAAGGGGTGAAAGTAAACATGTTGGCAGCAATAAACTTCTTATGGTACACTTCACGGTACTTGGTTCCGTAGCTGTTTGTTACCCAAAAGGATTCTGCGCTGTCTACAACCATAGAGTTCAGCCATCCATGGAAGTAATTGAAATCGAACCACTTTACCGGGGACAGGTGCAGCCTCAGCTGGACAAACGAAGGATTGTTTCCCCCGAAAATATTTGCCCCGTAATAGTTATTTCCCCATTGGATATTGTCTTTTACAAGTCCTGCATAGCCCCATTTCCACGAATAAGTTATTCCGCCCTGCATATCGCTGAAATCGGTACCGTTCTTAATATGTCCGTCCACTCTCTGGGTAAGATACTGAGGCAATCCAAGCAGCGGCTTCTCGTGGTTATCGCGCAGGGAGGCATAAAATCCCCAGTGCTGTATGTATCCACGCGCTTCTGCGCCGTTGCGTATGTAGGTAGCCTTTCCCGAAGAGTTGGTAAAAATCTCTCCGCCAAGTATAGGATTAACCGTCAGTGAGAAAAGAGAATCGTGGTAATAGAAAAGATCGTAACGATGATTTTTGCCATTAAACCATTGTGGCCTGGTGCTGACAGGCCCATCTTCATTCAGCTCTTTTCCGAAATCCCTGAGATAGAATTCAAGTTCTTTCTGCTGCCTCGGATTTAACTGATCTTTTTTCCCTTCCGCCTCTTTCAGGCACTTCGAGATGAACAGCCTGGAATATGGTTTTATTGCAGAGTTAATGGAAATCACCTGGCTGCTGGCCAGCTCATCAAGGAATTCGTAAATACCTGTGTTGCTGACAGATTGAGGTACTTCCTGTGAATACAGGGATGTATTCAATATTTGAAAAATAACGAAAAGCGCAAATATGATGAGGTGCTTTTTCAACGCGGTTTAGATTGATCTTAGCAAATATATAACTAAATAGAATAAGATAGCTAAGTGGTATTCTCAAAAGGTCACAATTTAAGAGGATTCTCTGTGGCCCACTGTGTCTCCGTGTAATAAAAAATCAGGAACTTACACTGAGTGACACGGAGTAGCACAGGTTTCACAGAGAAAGGAAATCATAGCAAAAATCATTGAATTGACCCCGTATAATGGGATACGGAAGCCAGGGATACAAAAAATATAAATAATAAAAATTATCTTTGATCGCGTTTTTAAGAATCAGCAATGTCAGAACAGGAAAACATACCATCAAAAGAGACAAAAACTATTAAGCAAAGTATTTCTGAAGAAAAGTGGTATGCCCTTTATACCCGCCCGAGAGCAGAAAAGCAGGTATTTCAGAGACTGGTAGAGGAAGGTATTGAAACATTTCTTCCACTTCAGAAGACTTACAGGAAATGGAGCGACCGTAAAAAGATGATTGAAAAGCCGCTTCTCACATCATATATTTTTGTAAAGACAAACAAGAAGAATTTTCCAAGGGTATACAAGACAAACGGCGTTGTAAAATTTGTTTCATTCGAAGGACAGCCTGTTTCAATTCCGCAGAATCAGATTGATAATCTCAGGCTTCTTATCAACAGTGACGCTGAGATTGAAGTTACATTCGATAAATTCTCTCCCGGCGATAATGTGGAGGTGGTAAATGGTTCTCTTATAGGTCTGACAGGGGAACTCATAAAAATAGGAAGCAAAAACCGCGTTATTGTCAGGATCGACAGGCTCGATCAGAATCTTATCCTTAAAATCCCGATGGCATTTCTCCGTAAAGTTTAGTTTGTTTATTTTTCCTGAAATTAATACTACCTCCTCTTCCCCGTTTTTATCTTATACGTTATGGTAAAATTGACCAGATGATAGATATCATTATATTGCGATTTTGGTGAAGTATATCCGTCAAGATTATCTGAAAGAGTGAACCTTCCACCGAATTCTATACCGAATTTAATACTACCCGAATAGAGCATGCTGATACCAAAACCCAGTGGCACAACCCCTGTGAAACCCGATGTATGTGGCACAAAAGGTAAAAGAACATCATTTGGTTTCACATGGTAGGCAAGACCTCCGAATCCGGTGAATGCATAAAAATCAAGGGATTTGAAGAACGATTTGAGCAGAGTCTCGTGGTCTTTCACGAAGACAAAACTGTTTTCCTCCGTATTCTTAATAAAGTAGAACTCGCCAATCAGTGAAGGTTCAAAAAACATTGTGGTCGATTCAAATCCGCGGCTCACATTGGAGCCCCTCGAATCGGTAGCGTGCAAAACGCCAAATACAAGGTTGACTCTTACCGATACATCTTCATCAATCCTGTATCTGAAATTTGTATTTATATTATACCGGGTTTGCAGGAAGGTAAAATCTTTTATTCCGAGAACATTCTTCCCATTTGAATAACCGCCGACATCTCCAAAAAACTGTGTTGTTCCGATACCTCCGCTGATCTCATACCTGTTGAGTCTCCACAACTGGGCATTCATTGCCGTTGCCGAAAAACAAAACGCCGCTATGGTAATCAGCAATTTTCTTATGGTTTGATTTTTCTGCATATTATAACTGACTAAAAATCAATCTCAGGACACACTGGTGAACGAATTTATAAGAAATTTTGAAATACTTGTTCAGATTTATGAAATAAAATACCAATTTGATGTTGCTTGTGACAGGTTTTCTGGTTCTGCGTTCCCTCTGTCATGAGGTCATGCAAGTCTGATTAAGTTGGTTGAAGATTGTTGAAGAGAGTTTAGTACAAAACAGAATGTAAAGCATTGAATTTTTTCCCGATGCATTTCTCCTCCTTTTAAGGGGTAGACTGCCCCGCTTTTGGTGTAGAAGAACTTTTTTATGCAGTATCTCATTCATCCCTAAAGCTTAGGTTGACGGTTATGCTTTGCAGCCCCGTATTCAGGCTCTTTTAAATTTCATTTATCTACACAATTTTAAAGGTAGTTTTTGAAATAAAATATATATTTCATATATTGCGTTACATATAATATGTAACATAAATTATGTAATATGAAACAAAATCCATTCATTATCAGCGGATATATTTCCCCTGAATATTTCTGCGACAGGGAGGAGGAGACAAGCAGAATGCTGAATGCAATAAATAATGGCAGGCACATTACTTTATACTCCCCTCGAAGGATGGGTAAGACAGGTCTGATCAGGCATCTCTTTTACCAGGCAAAGAAAAATAAGGAATTCACTCATGTTTACCTCGATATAATGGCAACGACCTGTCTCCGGGAATTTACGGAACTCTTTGGTAAAGCTGTATTGACTGTTATCGGAAAGAACGAGGCAATAATGAAAAAAATTCTCAAAAGCCTTTCAGCTTTAAGGCTTAAACTCTCGATAGATTATCTGACCGGTGAACCGGCCTTGTCACTCGAAGTTAATAATGCCCGGGAAGCGGAGAAGTCACTTGACACAATCTTTCGTTATATTGCTGATCAGTCATACAGGATTGCAATAGCTATAGATGAGTTTCAGCAGATAACTAGTTATCCTGAGAAGAATCTCGAAGCTATCTTAAGAACACATCTTCAAACTGTCAGCAATGTATGTGTAATTTTTTCCGGAAGCCGCAAGCATATTTTAACAGATATTTTCTCTTCTCCCGACAGACCGTTCTACAATATTACAGAAATGATGGAAATAGGTAGCATAGCGCCTGAAGCTTATAAGAAGTTTATCAGGGATAAGTTCAGGAAGGGATCAATTTCAATTTCAGGTCCGGCTCTCGACAGGATAACAGAGATTACCAGACTTCATACCTTTTATGTACAGTATTTTTGTAACCGGCTCTATAGTGGATACACTGACATTGACACCGATGATGTGGATAATTCTTTAATAACCATTTTGATGGAAAATGAGCCGGTGTACGCAAACTATCTTAATCTTATCACGACGATGCAATACAGGGTACTGAAAGCAATTGCAATTAATGATGGGATAGACAATCCTTTATCAAAGGAGTTTCTTTCAAAATACGATCTTGGTGCAGCCAGCTCAGTTAGTCAGGCTATAAAAAGCTTGTCAGATAAAGAATTTGTCTTCTTATCAGGGGGAAAGTATCGTCTTAATGATATTTTTCTTGCGCAGTGGATCAAATATAAGACAGCGTAACGATTAAAAAGTGCGATGAATGGAAATGAGACTTTTCTTCCATTTGCCCTGCACCGCTATCCGAATGGCTTATCCCCGAATGGACTCTTGAACGGGTCATCAGCTTTCTTATTGCTGTTGTTGTTGGTTCCATCACGGGGAACCGGATTTGAAAGCATCATTAATGTAATTGATTTATCGATATAAATCAATGTTACAGAAGGTTTAATATATGACTTTTTGGTTCCCAAGTGAACTGAATCTCAAATGATAAAAAACAGATTTATTTAATACTGCAAAAGTATCAATTTTTTTTACAACCAGTTACTAATTTTATCTAATATTTTGATTTAAAGCTAATTTGATCAAGATATAGATCGTCTTTAAAGTTTTTACCATGACTATCCGTCAACTTCAATTTTAATGATTTTATATGATATAATACCATAGTCATTTATGAATTTTTAATTTAATGATCATTGCCGCACAATTATCTTTCCGGTTTGCCTCGATATACCGGAAATTATTTCAACAATATATATTCCCGGACGGCCGCTGAATGGTATCTGCACCAGACTGCCGCTGAATAAACCAACATTATTGGTCTGACTGACAACTCTGCCGGTAAAGTCATATATTTTAACAATGCCGTTCGATACTCCTGCAAAATCATCAGGGGGCAGAATATTTACATAATTTTTAGTACCATAAATATTAAACTTCCCGTTTAATTCCGATAAAGCCTTTGTTTTTGTGGAAGTCAAAACAGAAACAAATTTCAGAACGAACCGGTCAGTAAAAGTTCCGGCATCGGAGGAGAACGTGTATTGATCAGAATTTTTCAGATCGACCATGAAATTACCATTTGCTTTATCAATAAGATAGACATTGTAATTATCAAGTTCTTCCAGCGTTTTCTTCAAAAGAGAATAATTACCAGATTGTGCTATTTGAATTCCAAGTGGCACCGTTATCGAATCTGATGGTGGCGGTACCCCGTCAATTACATAATTAATGCCACTGAGAATGGAATAGAGCTGGCCTGAAGCAGCTGCTGAGGAAAAGAGTTTAACCCCGTCATATTTTTCGTCATAACCGGTTGTGGCCGCCTGGTTAAACCAAACAATAGTTTCATCGGAAGTTGAAGCACCGTTGAGCTCAAGCTTTACCTTGGGATATACTATTTCCTGTGCTGTATCAGCCACAACGCTAAGGGATTTCTTGTACCTAGCCTGTGTGGAATGAACTTTAGCATTTGAAAAATCCACAGTAGCGCCATGGTCATCGGACTTCACAATAAATCCCTGGAGAGGAGGAATAAAGTTGGTAGCTCCGTTTGTTCCTCCTGCACCTTTCAGATAAGATATCCACTGATCGTTTGAGGTAAAATATACCACCTGGTTGGTTGGGCCTGAAAATGTCACATCATCCCAGTTGAGGCTGCAGGTCAATGAATTGCCTAAAAGATTAAGTCCATATATAGCGAGATTACTTGTAGGTCCGCTGTACTGAAGCGAAGCAGTTGGAAGGTCTGTTCCAAGTGTTGGCAGCCCTGTCAGATTAACTGTCGCATCTGAACCATTATAGAAATTGTATCCCCTGCCATAGGCCATTGTTGTAAACCCTCCGCCGGCAGCAATTCCCGGATATCCGCCATAGCCATCCCACCATGACCAGCCGTTGAAATCACTCGTAACAACTCGCGAATCGTTATATGCCATGAGATCATATGCATTAACGCTTGTAAAATAATTTACGGATAATCCGTCAACAGGTACTGCCACATAGTGCCACTTATAATAGGGTGCACCGCCTCCCGTGACAAATATCTGCGCATTTGAAATTCCCGAGCCTGAATAACTGCTCATCAGAAGCGAAAATATTCCACTGGCGTCGGAATTCAGATTAAGCGTTCCGTTATTTGTAAGAGTATGAGCAACAGTAAGCTGTGCATTTGGCTCAACAGAAAGAGATGCACTTGCATTTATGGTTAAATTATTGCATGCGGCAGTTACCGAACCGTAAATATCCGGCATATTAGGCGAGGGATACGGGATCGTTACATCAGTCGATAATGTTGGAACTCCTCCGCACCAGTTGGACGGATCGTTCCAGTCGGCTGATACACCAAGCCACATTCCGGTCTCAGTGACTGTAATGATCACTTCATTTGAAACAATCGGACTTCCGCATGACGGTGTTGAGGTACATACCAGATACCATGTCCCTGTTCCAAAATCTGTCCCGGATGGGATATAAGTGCTCCCGGTCTGACCGGAAATAGGTGTTATTAATCCACCCGATGTAAAACGTTTACCCCATTGGCGGCCAGTTATTAAACCTCCGTTTGTTTCAGTTACTGTCAGCTGGACCCCTGTTCCGGTAGCACAGACATCCTGTTCCCCCGTAGGCGAAATGCTTACTGCAGAGAGTGCACTGCTGACAATTACGGTTACTTCGTTTGATACTGCTGCACTCCCGCATGAAGGAGTTGAAGTGCAGACAATATACCACGTTCCTGCTCCCAGGTCGGCTCCGGCCGGAAGATAATCAATACCGGTCTGACCCGGAATAGAGGTTATCACTCCTCCTGATACCGAACGTTTGCCCCACTGACGGCTGATCATTGTGCCTCCTCCTGTTTCTGAGACATTTATTTGCGTTCCTGTACCATTATAACAAATATTCTGTGTGGTATTAGGTGTCAGGGTCACTGCTGAAAGAACGGCAGTAACTGTAATATTGCTCCCGTTGTCGGTTCCGTTCACTGACGGCGAGCTGCTTATTACCCTTATCCTGTAACCCGTTCCGGTGGCTGTGCTAACAGGAATTGTAGCAAAAATAGTTCCGGCCGTTGTCTGGTTTAAGGTACCAATATTCACAGGAGAACTCCAGCCTCCTGTTGCATCGGATAACTGTGCTGTAAAAGCGTTTCCTGATATAAAGGTGCCTGTAATGGTAAACGGAACTGAAACACTCGATCCTGCACAGAATGGAGAACCCGAAATTGTTCCGGTTGATATGGTTAAAGTGACAGTGGAAGGTACTATTTCCCCTGTGGAAAGCATTATAGTGTTATAATACGTTCCGCCGATAAAAAATACTATCTGAGCAAGCTGGCTGCTTGTTAAGCCGGAGGCTCCGAAATTTATTTTTCCATTTGTTCCTGAAGAACCGGGAGTGCCCTGCCATCCTGTTATAGTGAGCATTTTGCCTGAAGTCCAGGGTATTGCACTGCTGTTGGTGAAACTTAGAGTATGGCTGCCCGTGCCAAGTGCAATTATTGAATTATCGGACAAAGCTAATTTCTTTACAGACTCACTGTAACCGATTGTTGCTCCGGTGCTTAAGATGCCTCCGTTGAGCATTAAATCATAATTGGGAATAGTGTTCACTGCACCTGATTGTACTGTGCCTGCAGAAATATTCAATCCTCCGGAGAAGGTATTGCTTGCTGTCAAGATTAATGTTCCCGATCCGACCTTTGTCAATGTATTTCCTCCTGAAATGACTCCTTTACATGTAATATTACCGGTCGCACCGATGCTGCCCGGACCGGCCAGAGATATAGCACCATTAAAAATAACTGCCGTTGCTGAACTGTTCATTAATGCGCCACCGTTTGAAATGCCGGTTCCGCTCAGGGTAAGTGATTCAGCAGTTCCCAGGGTAAAGCCATTCAGATCAAGAGCTGCGCCCGAAGATACTGTGGTTCCTGATGATATCGTTCCTAATGGCGTGTTTGTTGCACCTCCTGCTGCACCGAGTTTTAAAATCCCGGCGTTTATAGTTACAGCACCGGTAAAAGTATTTGCTCCCGACAGGGTCCATGTTCCTGTACCGTTCTTGGTTAATGTTCCCGACTTGGTCCCGATAACACTTGATATACTGCCATTGCCCGAACCATCTAATGTCAATCCGTAAGCCGCCCCGCCTATTGTGCCGGCATTTGTTATATTAATATCTCCTGCATTGGCGACAATGCTGCTGGTGCTTCCTAAGGTTATTAATCCACTGTAACTTACAGCTGTTGATGAACTGTTTGTCAGTGCACCTCCTCCGGACGGACCTGTTCCGTTGATGGTTAATGGCTCGGCAGCACCTAGTGTATATCCATTCAGATCAAGAGCAGCACCGGAACTTATTGTAGTTCTTGCTCCTCCGGTCAATCCCAGGGGAGTGCTGGTTGAATTGCCGGCTGCCCCCAGTTTTAAGGTTCCGGCGTTTATATTTACTAAACCTGTAAAAGTATTTATGCCTGAAAGAGTCCATGTGCCTGTTCCGTTTTTATTTATAGCTCCGGTACCTGTGCCTATAATACTTGCAATACTGCCGTTGCCGGTACCTCCTAATGTTAATGCGAAATTCCCGCTTATTGTACCTGTATTTGTTATATTTATGTCTCCGGCATTTGCAATAATACTGCTTGCACTGCCTAATGTAATTAATCCGCTGTAACCGGCAGAAGTTGCTGAACTGTTAATCAATACTCCGCTTCCCGAAATACCTGATCCATATATAGTCAGAGCTTCAGCAGTTCCAAGGGTAAAGCCGTTCAGATCGAGAGAGGCGGTAGCACTGATAATTGTTCCTGAAGCTGCTGTTCCAAGCGGAGTATTTATTCCGTCGCCTGCACCGCCCAGTTTTAATGTTCCCTTCTTTATTGATGTCAGGCCGCTGTAACTATTTGCACCATCCAGTGTAAGAGTACCGGTACCATTTTTTGTAAGAGCAATTGATGTTGCTGTCCCGTTTGTTATTACTCCGCTGTATTCCGTAGAAGTATTGTCGCTTCCGACACTTATTAATAATGAATTAGCTGAACCTGTTATATTCCCGGAACCTGCCAGGGACCCAACCGTGACGTTATAACCCGATATATTCAGTGTACCGGAAACCATATTAAGCAATCCTCCAAAATCGAGTGAGTCACTTAGGGTAACTCCTGCGCTGTTATTAATTGTCAGGGTAACCGGTAAAGTAGAAGTCAATCCATTCCCGGTTATCTGTGGTGCCGATCCGTTGTAAACATAATTTGCATTCTGATATATCCTTGTCCCTGTAAGTAAAATTGCACCTGAAGCTCCTGATGCGGCTATCCCGCCCGGATTTCCAATCACTAAAGTACTCGCCGGAAATAATCTGAAATTTTGATTTCCGGTGATCAGTGCACCGGCTTCAATGGTCAGCGAACCGGAGCAGTGAAGATATCCGTTACCTGCAGTGCTGTTAAGATTTAATATTCCGGTTCCGTGAATTATTCCGCTCGAACCGGCAGCAAGAGTGAGATCCAGATTTGTGCTTGTAGATGTTCCTAAACTGAGTGTTGCACCATCGGCTACAGAAAATGTTCCGGTGATAGTAATGATTTTTGCTCCAGTCGATATGAGTGTGCAACTACCATTAATAGTTAAACTGTTTAGTGAAATTGTCGGGACAGCCGTAATTGATCCTGTTTGCTCACCGATCACCACATCATCCCCGGTAACCGGCACTGTGCCCAGGCTCCAGTTTCCAGGAGTGGTCCATGCACCTCCATTTGTTGGAAGCCAGGTATTTTGAGCCTGAATAAATGATGTTGTAAAAAGGAGCAACACTGCAGCCATGAACACCTTTATTCCCCATGATACCTTCCCTTCCAAAGCGTGTTTATTTATCGGAATTCCGGGAGTTAATAATATATATATGATATTTCTTTTCATTTTACTGATGCTTAATAAGAGGACCATTAAATTTCACGTCAGGTTGCATTGAGCTTCGAAATCAATTGAGATAGCTATAATATTCCTAAATTAGAAAGGTAAAAATATGAAAATATTCAGGAAGATCAAAATTAAGAAGCGGGAGTTAATAAATAAAACAAAAACGACAGGTATTCAATAAGTTGCGCTGTATACAGGTTATGAGGTCTGTTGCCTGTAATCGCTATTTTATTCCTTCATATAACATGTTAACCAAAGATTCTGATAGCTCTTTTCATTTTGTTAAACATCCACAATAACTTTCGGTTTAAGAGATACCGGTATTTCCCCGGTATAAAATCCTTAACTAAATATTCCTTTTTTCCTCTTTTAAAACTTAACGCGATGCCAATGAACCGGTCAAAGGACCATGGATCATCGGGTTTCACCAGCGAATCACCGTGTGTTATCAGCAGCGGCATTCCGGAATCATCATATTTTATTTCAATTAACCTGTGCATCACAAGCATAGCGGCATGCCTTTCGTTGGCTATAATGTTATTCTGTAATTCCGTTATGCCATTCTCCACACATACAACCACACTTCCCCTCCGGGGCAATTTTCCTTTTTCCGGCGGTTTTACTAAAACCCTGTCGCCCGGTCTTAGCGTGGGGAACATGCTGAATCCGGAAGCAGGAAGTTCCACTGAATGCCCTGAATCGAGTAATTCTTTTATTAACTCTATATATCTGATATTGAAAGTATCAATATTGTAACTTTGAAGGTGAGATGGTTCCACGTTTTCAGGAATTGTTGACGTTATCTGAAGTTACAAGTTTACAAATAATTGTTGAGAAGTTAAAAGGGATAGCCTGGGGTAGAGATAAACCCTTATACTTCGGTATGCGGCATTTCGCGTGAGGGGAGTTTAATTTAATTAATTCCAGGGTCATTGCGAGCCCGACAAAGAAGGGCGAAGCAATCTCATAATCCAACTGAAAATTTTAAAAAATTGAACCGTCCATTTGCATTATCCGAAATATCGAGTAAATTTGTTACTCATTAATCCGCACCTAACCTGATGATTAATGCCTTAATCACTTCTGAAACAAGGATAAAACTCCTCAGGAAGTTTTTCCTTAACAGCAGCACCAAAGCTCATCTCAGGGGCTTGGAGTCTGAATTCGGAGAATCCTCAAATGCCATACGTCTTGAGCTGAACAGTTTTGAAGAGGCGGGTCTTCTGCATTCCCTGCGCGACGGCAATAAAAAAGTTTACCAGGCCAACCGCGATCATCCTCTGTTCGGCGATATTCATAGTATAATAATGAAAGAAGCCGGTATCGACAGGGTGATCGATAAAGTGATTCATCGTATCGGTAATCTTGTAAGTATTTATCTCACTGGCGATTTTGCACGTGGTAAGGATAGCCCGGTTATAGATCTGATACTCGTAGGAGAGAATATCGATCGCGAATATCTTGCCAGGAAGGTGATGCAGGCAGAAGAACTTGTCGGACGGAAGGTAAGTTATGTTGTGCTTCATCCCGATGAGGCGGAAAGTCATCTGTTAAAAGTAAAAGCCTGCCGATCTCCTGCCGATATGGAACAGCGAGGAGAGCAAGGTAGTGGTGCATAATTCTGTATCGACGGGGATATGAGGTGGAGACTGGGAAGAGGGGGAGATTGGGTAAAAGAGAAGACTTAGAGGCGGAGAGACAGAGAAGACGGAGAGACAGAAGAAATAGCCACAGAGTGGCGAAATATTTGTAGAAAGAATGGCTCCCTATGACTACGCGCCGGAACAGAAATTTTTTTAAGGGAACGAATAATCTACCGGCGCAAGGGAGAACGCGTGATTGGGAGACTGGGAGAGGGGGAGACTGGGTGATAAAAAACCGACAAAGAATGCCGGATTGACCGGTAAATGATTATATAAATTGTTGCGATTCAGATTTTATCTGAAACTGCTGCAAACGAAGACTAAATGATCTTGTCAGACACTTTTTAAAATGTGACTGACCAGACGGAAGTTTGCCAAAGATCGCCGTGCCAAGCCTTCGCTTACCTTCGGCAAGCTATGGCTTGCAAAGCCTGCGTTCTGAGCCTTTTTTCTCCCAAAATGGTTAAATTCCATACATGGATAAGTCGTTAGAGATAAAATTAAAAGGCATGTTTTGGGATTTACCTTCCGAAAAGCGGAAGTTACTTTTAGAACAGATAATACAAAATCCATAAAAGGCATTCCAGGACCAGCAATTGTTGATCCGTGCATTAAATAGTCTTAACTGGTATGATTTGATCCAGCTCCTTGGCCCTAATAATTTACTTCAGCTGCTTTCAGAAACGTAATAAGTAAACTCTTTCCCAGGCAGCGGAGATTATTTTATAAGAATGCAAAAGAATTATTATCAAAATATACTATACCCATTACAGGATAAGGTATTGGGCATCATCGGGAAAGCTTCCGGTTGATTTTTATTTAACCGGAGGAACAGCTCTCAGCAGAGCTTATTTAAATCACCGATATTCTGATGATTTAGATTTCTTCGTAAATCAAAATCCCAATTTTGAGAAACAGGTCGATTTGACCCTGAAATCAATCAAAAACGAAGGAATTGAAATAGAAATTGCAGTTACGGGAGATAGTTTTATCAGAGTATTTGTTCATCAAAACGAAATTATTTTAAAAATAGATTTCGTAAATGATGTTCCTTACCGGACAGGAACTCCTGTTCCCACTGAGTTATACTTCAAAACAGACACAATTAAAAATATACTTTCAAATAAACTTACCGCATTAAGCAGGCAATCAGAAAAAGATGTGGTTGATATAGTTTTTATAGCATTAAACTATGAATTTAACTGGGTTGAAATTATTAATCAAGCATCTGAAAAGGATATGTGGATTAATGCGGTTGAAGCATCAAAAATTCTTGATAGGTTTCCTCTAAAAAAATTGGAAGATATTATCTGGGTAAATCCCCTGCAGGATGTAATTTTATTTGAAAAACAACTTCAATTATTAATCAGTGATTTATTATTAGGCCGGCAAAATTCTCTTGTTTATAATAATAAAAAAAATCTGCAGTAATACTCCAATTCTGCGCCCTGCGGTCTTTGCTCTGCGCTCTGAGCCTTTTTTCTTAAATCCACTTTTGTCTTGTGACTTTTGTCTTTTGTCTTTTACCAAAGCCTCAACCTCAAACTTCTTCCCCTGAGCCAAGCCTTCGCTTACCTCGGCAAGCTATGGCTTGCAAAGCCTGCGCCCTGTGCCTCAAAACACCAAACTTGAAACAATAATAATTTACCTTACTTTTGTCTTTGTACTTTTGTCTTTTATCTTAAGCATATTAAAATGAAACAAATTCCTCTCATTCTGGCCGCAGCCCTAATACTGGCCTCAGGTTGTACCAGCCAGAAAGAACTAGCTTATTTTAATAATTTGCCGGAACCCAGTGGTCAGGAAACTTTCCCTATGGATATTCCCGAATACATAATTCAACCACGTGACGTTCTTTACATAACAGCAAAAGCAATGGCTCCCGATGGGTCAATAAGGGATTTTTTAACTAGCGGAAATAATGGAGTTAATTTATCACAGGGAGAATCCGGGGGTGCTTTGTTCGGATCTTAATGTCGGTCTCGACGGGATTGTAATAATACCCGGCATCGGGCAGGTCAAAGCCAGTGGGTTAAAGCTTGAGCAGGTCAGAAAATATATTCAGGAGTTGGCAGATAAGGTATTTAAAAACGCAACAGTTGAATGCAAACTTCTGAGTTTTAAATTTACTGTAATTGGAGAAGTAAAGTCACCCGGAATGTATATAAATTACAACAACTATCTTACAGTATTGGAGGCAATTGGCAGGGCAGGAGGGATTGGAGACTTTGGGAACAAGGCCAGGATTCTGGTTGTTCGGCCTTTTGATAAAGGGACAAAAACATTCAGAATCAATTTGAACGATAAAAAAATTCTTACTTCAGAAGCATATTTTCTTCTCCCCAACGATGTAGTGATTGTTGAACCGGAAAAACAAAAGATATTCAATATTAATCTTCCGACAATATCATTTATTCTCACATCTCTAACTTCACACTCACATTGACCCTGCTTTATATTAATTATCTTGGCAAATAGTAAGATATTTGTTCACTGTCGACTTTGCAGGTTCCGGCAGAAAAGATAGATTTGTACTACTAAGCTTGAAAGATTTGAAGATTATGAAACAGGCAGACAAGCTTTTGATCATAAATATTTTAACCAGAGTACACATTTTGATCCGGTCTTCATAATAATAAACATAAAAAAAAATTCATATTTTATGACCTTGAAAAAAGTGACCTTTAAGACATAAAATTTATTATACCTTAACAGTGACCCATGATAAATTCCGAACCTACTCCATCCAACTTTGAGCTATCTGAAGCCGGCAATCTTGACGCCAGACGTTATCTTTCAATGTTTATCAGCAACTGGTACTGGTTTGCGTTTGCGCTTTTTATCTCTTTTTCAATAGCATATGGAATAAACAGGTATTCGGAAAGGATATATACAGTTTCGTCTTCGCTTTTGATAAAAGATGATCAGATGAGTGGCATAAACAGCACAATAGGAAACATTGTACCGGGAGGAGATATTTTCAGGAGCCAGCAGAACCTGAAAAATGAAATGGGTATCCTGAAATCTTTTATGCTGAATTATAAGGTAATGGAGCGGCTCAAAGATTTTCATGTGGTTTATACAGGTGTTGGAAGAAGGGGAAGAGTAGAACGCAGGGATATATAAGACAGCGCCGTTTAAAGTGATATGATGATTCCACCAGCAATCAACCAAAGGATGTACAGGTCAACCTGGAAGTACTAAACAGATTCGACTTTTAAAATTGTAATTAACGGCGGGAGAAAGATTGCCGATGAAATGCATATTGGCACACATTTCACGAAAGCAGGGTTTGACTTTATCATTGAACCCAGAACAGAAGGAGGCAAATTAATGGATTATAACAGCTCAAACCGCTACAATTTTTACTTTGCCGATCTTGCATCTTTAGCCAATGAATACAGAAGCAAACTTTCTGTGGGACCTATAGAAAAAGATGCCTCCGTGGTAAATCTTTCTGTGTCAGGATTTGTTCCTGAACAGGAAGCAGATTATCTTAATATGCTGATGGATGTTTATATAAGTTATGGCAGAGATTATAAGACCGAGACGGCAGACAAAACAGTTGACTTTATCGATAAACAGATAAAAACTATTTCAGATTCATTGAAGAAAACAGAGACCGACATGGCCCGGTTCAGAGAGGGTAAAAGTTATTTTGATCCAAGCAGGGAAGTGGTCTCCATCCAGAACAAACTTGAATCCTTCGGGATAGAAAAAGCAAATTTCGAATTGCAGTTAAAATATTACAATTACCTTTCTGAATATCTCACCTCTAATAAATCTGTTGATTCAATTATTTCGCCTACTGTGATAGGTATAAAGGATCCGGAAATTATCCGGCTTGTTGACGATCTGGTTTCAATACAGAAAGAGAAATCAAAACTAGGGCTGAATATAGAAGCGGATCAACCTGCTATAGATCTTACGGATGAACAATCACAGGATGCGATCAAAGCCCTGAAGGAGAATATCAGAAGCGGGATGGGAGTTCTGAACATTTCAATAAGCGAGGATAATCTGAAAATTGCTAATGTCGAGGAAGAACTTAAAAAACTGCCCGCCACCGAAATTGAATATATTAAGGTACAGCGGGCATTCGATATCAATAACACTGTTTATACTTACCTTCTTGAAAAGAGGGCTGAAACAGGAATAGCAAAAGCTTCTATTGTGCCTGATAACCGGAAGATTGATGAAGCTTCACAATACAGAGCCAGCCTGATTATGCCAAAAACAAAAAAAAACTACATGGTGGCAATTATATTGGGTTTAATACTTCCGATGGTCAGCATAGTATTAATTGATTTAATGAATGACAAGGTAATTGACAGGCTTGATATAGAGAATAAGACTAAAGTGCCCGTCATAGGATTTATAAGTCATAGCGAAGTAACAGGAGAGATCCCGGTTGTGGAAAAACCATCCTCGTCACTTGCTGAATCATTCCGGTCGATACGTACATCTTTGAAGTACTTCGTTACGGAGAATGAACATATTGTCATTTCAGTATCTTCGACTATCTCTTCGGAGGGGAAGACGTTTATTCCAATCAATCTTGCTTCAATAATAGCCATGCTTGGCAAGAGTGTGCTTATAATTGGTCTAGATATGAGAAAACCCCGGCTGAACAAAGTCCTTCAATTTGATGAAAGCCCGGGGCTAAGCAGTTACCTGAGCGGAAATTGCAGTTTTGATGATGTGATTAAGCAAACCCAGGTTAATAATCTTTTTTATGCACCCTCAGGGCCAATCCCTCCCAATCCCTCCGAACTTATTGAAAGAGATCTGATGAAAAAATTTATGGAGAAAGTAAAAGCCAGGTTTGATTTCATAATTATCGATACTCCTCCTGTGGCAATTGTAACCGATGCTCTTCTTCTTACTCAATATGTTGACATTAACCTGTTTATTGTGAGACAGAGATATTCTTCAAAAAGTACCCTGGAAATAATTGAACAGCTTCACTTTGAAAAGAAACTTAAGAACATGGCCATCATTATTAATGATATCAATTTGTCAGGCTATTATGGATATGGTATGAGGTACAAGTACTCTCTTGGATATGGTTACTCCTATGGCTATAATTATTATGGCAGAGGATATTATAAGTGGCATGGATATTCAGATAAAACGCCCGGATATTATTCCGATGAAGCGTAATTAAATTTTATACCTGCATCACAACACATTCCTAAGTCTTAACCTCAATTTTAACCTTGAATTATAAATCCGATATCTCTGAGACAAATCCTGAACATTGGGATCAGGTAATACGCCCAAAAGGCATTTACTTGATATAAATATAAAGGAAATATGGGATTACCGCGACCTGGTAATTCTGTTTGTACGTCGTGATTTTGTTGCAAAATACTAAGCAGACGATACTTGGTCCCTTGTGGTTTATCCTTAATCCGTTGATAAGTACTTTAATGTACACTCTTGTATTTGCAGGGATTGCAAAAATTCCGACTGAAGGCATTCCACCTCAGCTGTTCTATTTATCCGGGATTGTCTCATGGAGTTACTTTGCTGCCTGTTTAAACGGTACATCATCAACATTCTTAACTAATGCGGGAATTTTCGGGAAAGTTTATTTCCCGAGGCTTGTCTCTCCCATTTCAGTAATTATTTCATCGATAGTGCAACTTGGAATACAATTAATGTTGCTAACAATTTTTATGATTTATTATGCTTTTTCAGGTTATGCGATTCAAATCAACATTCATCTATTTTATATACCATTTCTTATTATAAATCTTGCTTTTCTGGGGTTAGGATTTGGAATAAATTTTTCTGCTTTAACAACCAAATATCGCGATTTAACCAATTTTCTGGCAGTCGGAGTACAGCTCTGGATGTATATAACGCCGATAATTTACCCATCTTCTGCGGTGCCTGAGAAGTACAGGATATTTCTGCTGCTTAATCCGGTAGCGCCTCTTGTAGAGGCATTTAAATACGGTTTAATTGGTGCCGGCGAATTTAATCCAGGCCGTTTATTGTACAGTGTAGTTTTTACAATTATCCTCTTGTTTATCGGCGTAATACTTTTTAACAGGACGGAACAAAACTTTATGGACACTGTCTAATTATAAGTGAAAGACAAAAGATAAAAGTAAAAAGATAAAAGTTTAACACGAAAAGCGAACCTCCAAACACTTCTCTTCCACCTTACTTTTGTCTTGTGCCCCGCCTGACTGAACTACTTTCTGAATTTAAAATTATTTTTGACTATTCGTCTTTTGGGCTGGCTTTTGTCTTTAGTCTTTCACCAAAGCCACAGCCTTCTTCCCCTGCGCCCTGTTTTGCCAGCCGTCTTCGTCGGCCGTAGGTCGACTTCGACGACCGAAGGCCGTAGCTTTAGCGAAGGCTGGTGCCCTGCGCTTCAACAACATTTTATGGTTATAACAATAAAAAGTCAACAATTATCACTATTTTTAAGGCTATAGTCCAATAGATTCATTCAATGATTTCGGTCAATTCAAAAAATAACCGGCTTATCCGCCTGACAGATGAAAGAAACAGGCATATAAGTAAAAATCATCCTGAAATGAAGAGTTGTATTTCATGGATTCTTGAAACAATTGAAAATCCTGATTTGATTCTGTCCGGAGATTTTGGAGAACTGATTGCGATCAGATTATTTAAAAAAACTCCGGTTACGAACGATAAGTACCTGACGGTTGTATATAAAGAAACCAGTAAACTTGACGGGTTCATTTTAACGGCTTATTTTAGTAGAAGTATTAACAAAACAAGAAGAATAGTATGGAAACCCTGAATATTTCTGAAAAGAAGAATAAAATAAAATGGGAATACGATGCCGAAGCAGATATACTATACATCTCCTTTGGAAATCCGAGAAAGGCAGAGGGTGTTGACATTGGTGAAGGGACAATTATCAGGATACATCCCGACACAAAAGAAATTATTGGTGTGACGATCATTAACCCTCTAAATCGAACCTTATCATCACTTATGGGGAAACATCATACTAATCGCAAAAAGAAAACTTCTCCTGTTACCAAATAATTCTGAGAAACATTTTATAAAGAATGCCCGGCGCAACACTCACCGTTTTTACTCTTTGCTCTTTGCCCTTCATCCTTCGCCTAAAAACACCAAACTTGAAACAATTATAATTTACCTTTCTTTTGTCCCCGCGTAGGCGGGATTTCGACACTACGTGTCTCAACTTGTGACTTTTGTCTTTTTGTCTTTTTCAAAACTTTTATCTTTTTACTTTTGTCTTTTATCTTTTTAGTTAACCTTCTTCCCCCGTGCTCTTAGCCCCGTACTCTGCGCCAAACCTTCGCTTACCTTCGGCAAGCTATGGCTTGCAAAGCCTGCGCCCTGAGCCTTGAGCTTTTTTCTGAACCTCAACATTAACGTCAAAGCATGTCCACAGTTATTAAGATAGAGAACGTCTCCAAACAATATCGCCTGGGCTCCATCGGTACCAATACCTTAAGAGGTGACCTCCAGCGCTGGTGGTATAATATGCGTGGATTGCCGGATCCGACATTAATTATTGGCCAGGAAAATTCTTTATTTGCCCGGCGCCCACGCCCGACGCCCGATGCCTGACGCCTGATACTCGACACCCCGAAGAGTACGTATGGGCCTTAAAAGATATAAACTTCGAAGTTCAACAAGGTGAGGTACTAGGGATTATTGGAAAAAACGGGGCTGGAAAATCAACATTACTTAAATTATTATCGAAGATAACAGCTCCGACGCTGGGAAATATCAAAATTAAAGGACGAGTTGCAAGCTTGTTGGAAATTGGCACAGGGTTTCATCCGGAGTTGACGGGCCTGGAAAATATTTTTCTCAATGGGGCGATTCTTGGAATGACCAGGACAGAAATCCGGAATAAACTCGATGAAATTATTGACTTTTCAGGGGTGTCTAAGTACATTGATACACCTGTTAAACGTTATTCAAGTGGAATGTATGTCCGGCTGGCTTTTGCAGTAGCGGCGCATCTTGAACCGGAAATCATGATTGTGGATGAGGTACTGGCAGTAGGTGATGCAGAATTCCAGAAAAAAGCCATTGGTAAAATGAAGGATGTGAGTAGAAATGATGGGAGAACAGTATTATTTGTGAGTCATAATATGACTGCTGTCAAAAACCTTTGTAAATCTGGGATATTATTGAAAAATGGTTCAATTGCATTTACAGGAGAAATTGAAAGAGTTGTTGACTGCTATCTTTCCGAATCGGTTTCTCAAAGTATAAAGAATAATTTCTGGAATTTTGAAAATGCGCCTGGTAATGATTTCATTAAAATTAAGAGTGTTTTTTTGACAGACACTAACGATCTAATTACAGTCAAAAATTCCTTTGATATTGTGACGGAGTTCTGGAGTATACTGGACAATCTTAAGATTAATGTTAGTATGGTTATTTGGGATGTTAATCAAAATCCTGTATTTAATATTTCAACAGATAGTATTCTCTTGAAAAGGGGATTGAACAAAGCCATTTTTCATATTCCTGGAAATCTTATGAATGATGGTATTTACACGATTCAAAATTATTTTGTCAAGGATAGTTCAACTCCTGTTTTCATACATAATAATGCCTGTTTATTTGAAGTATTTGAAGACAGAACTACCTCCGGCTGGCACGGGAAATGGATTGGAGCTGTACGACCTGGATTCATAAAATCCGAACTTAATTCTATAGGTTTGGAATAAATTAATATATTAATTAAAAAGCTAATTCACTTCCGCTTTAATTTTACTTTTTTATTATGAACCTCAAAACATTTGTCAAAAGGTCAATACGGAGGATATCAAAAAATATTAATAGCAAGACTGATTTTCTTGAACAAAATAAGAAGAAAAAGATAAAAGAGTGCTATATATGTGGGGAACATTTTGAGAATTTTTATAAATATCGGATAAATAACGACAACAACTTGGCAATTAATTATTTTAAAATTGTAGGTAGTGATACCGAAAATTTTGGTTGTTATTACTGCAATTGCAACGACAGGGAAAGACATTTGTTTATGTTTTTAGATAAGCTCTCTTTTTGGGATAAAATCAAAAATGCAAAAATATTGCATTTTGCCCCTGAACCGTACTTGTCTCATAAAATTGAACGACTTTTACCATCAGAGTATATTAAATGTGACTTGTTCCCAAAAGAAGGTTGGAGAAAAATAGATATTACAAATATTGATTTTGAAGATAATTATTTTAATGTTTTAATTTGTAACCATGTAATCGAACATGTTCCTAATTACCTACAAGCTTTTAAGGAAATAACTAGAGTCCTGAAAAAAGATGGGATAGCAATTTTGCAGGCACCCTATTCAGAATTATTATACAATCATTTTGAAGATCCTAACATCAACACTAATGAATTAAGATTAATGTTTTACGGACAGGAAGATCATGTTCGAATATTGTCAAAAAGGCAATTATTTGATGAATTAAAACTATACTTTACCTTGAACGTTGTATCAAATCAATGTTTATTCAGTGATGAAGAATGTTTTAAATATGGTGTAAACAGGAATGAAGACCTTCTAATGATTATCAACAATAAATTATGATAAAACCAGTATATGTAACTCGACCGAGTTTGCCACCCCTAAATGAATTTATTCCATATTTAGAAAAAATTTGGGAAAGCAAGATTCTGACCAACAACGGACCTTTTCATCAGCAGTTTGAAAAAGAGCTGGCTGATTATCTGGGTGTGAAATACTTGTCTCTTTTCGCCAATGGTACACTTGCATTAGTCACTGCATTACAGGCATTAAGGATTACCGGTGAAGTGATCACGACTCCATTCAGTTTTGTTGCTACCACACACGCTTTATGGTGGAATAATATTAAGCCCGTTTTTGTGGATATAGAGCCTGAATATTTTACCCTTGATCCTGGTAAGATAGAGTCAGCAATAACTCCACAGACAACCGCAATAATGCCGGTTCATGTTTATGGCAATCCCTGCAGAATTGATGAAATACAAAAAATTGCAGATACATATAACTTAAAAGTAATTTATGATGCAGCCCACTCTTTTGGAGTTAGTATCAAAGGCAATTCCATCCTTAATTATGGAGATATGTCTATTCTTAGTTTTCATGCTACCAAAACCTTTAATACAATTGAAGGAGGAGCGATTATTTGTCCTGATGAAAAAACAAAAAAGAGAGTTGATTTTCTGAAAAACTTTGGATTTGCAGATGAAGTAACTGTAATAGAACCCGGGATCAATGCCAAGATGAATGAGTTGCAGGCTGCTTATGGATTGGTTCAACTGAAACATGTAAACGAATATTTTTCGAAACGAAAAACTATATCAGATTTATACAGAGATAAATTAACCGGTATTGAGGGCATAAGATTTCTTGATGACATAGATGGTATACATCATTCGTATACCTATTTCCCAGTTTTGATTGATGTGGAAACCTATAAAGAAACACGTGATGAAGTATATGAAAGGTTAAAAAGAAATAATATTTATGGGAGACGCTACTTTTATCCTTTAATAAGCCAATTCCCTACTTACAGAGGCTTACCTTCAGCCAATAAGGAAAACCTGCCGGTTGCCACTAAAATAGCTGAACAGGTCATATGTTTACCACTTTACCCTGATTTAGGAAAAGATACGGTTGAATTGATTTGCAAAGCCTTAACAAAATAATTTTGTGGTATTAATAAATGATCGGAAAATAATACCTGAAAGAATACTGTTACCTCTTAAAATGGAATTTTAAATGAAATGTATAATTTGCGGTAGCGAAAGTTCTTTTTTTTTCAAAAAGGAATTTGAAGGAATATTTAAAAAATTTATATCTGTGACAGAATATTTCAAATGTAAAAAGTGTGGATTCACTTTCTCTCCGACAATATTTGGACTAAATGAAGAAGAATTTTCTAAATTAAATATAGCTTTTCATAAATATAGCGAGGACCCATTAGTTGAACTAAATATAAACCAACCACCATATATCGAGCAGGCATCATTGTTAAATATCTTGGATAAAAACAAATTGATAGACCTGAATAATTCTTTGGATTTTGCCGGAGGTTATGGCACTTTGAGTAAAATATTAAGGAAATATTATAGTACATTTTCATTATTCATTTACGACCCTTATATGCAAGATCTGAATGATAAATCAAATAGATATGTTGCAAAGGATAAATTAGGGCAATATAGCACAGTTTTTAATTCCGCAATTTTTGAGCATGTTACTTGTAGAGAAACATTAGAAGAAATAAATTCTTGCGTGACTGAAGATGAGGTACTAATTATCCATACTGTTATTTGCGAAAATATTCCTAATGACTCGAATTGGTTTTATATTAATCCTGTTCATTGCGCTTTTCACACGAATAAAAGCATGGAAATACTAATGAAGCAGTGGGACTATAAATGGTCTATATATTGCCCAAGTGCAAAATCCTGGATTTTATTTAAGAGTAAGTATAATAATGAGGGGGAAATTATTGAATTAATAAATAGAGAGATGCAGACAAATTATTTTTATTATAAAACAAACGGATTTGTAGATTATTGGAAGGGGTTTTAATGTCAAAAAGGATAAGCCCCGGTCTAAACAAAAATTAATAAGATGTCACAGATATCTTTAATAGAATATTATTTGCCTGAAGCAATATTAAATAACAGGCAGTTAGAAGAAGAGTTTCCGGAATGGGATTCTGAAAAAATTACAGAAAAAATTGGTATAAACCATAGGCATATTTCTGAAAAAGATCAGACAGCATTGGATTTGGGCTTTAACGCTGCTGAAAAACTTTTTCTTAAATTCGACAGGGAGGAAACAGATTTTATATTGTTATGTACCCAAAGTCCAGACTATTTTTTACCGACAGGAGCTTGTATATTACAGGATAAATTAGGAATAGGAAAAAGGGCAGGAGCATTAGATTATAACCTTGGATGCTCGGGTTTTATATATGGATTGGCATTAGCAAAAGGTTTAATAAATGCAAAAATTGCTAAAAATATTCTTTTAATTGCTGCAGAAACATATTCGAAATATATTCATCCCAAAGATAAAGCTAACAGAAGCATATTCGGTGATGGTGCAGCCGCCTGCATTATTTCAGAATCAGAAACAGAAAAAATATTTGACTTTGAACTTGGAACTGATGGATCGGGAATGAACAATCTGATTGTTCAAAATGGAGGATTACGTAACAAATTTAACAGTCAGGAGACGGATGTTTTTGAAGAGGGCACTTTTATTAGAAATGGCAATAATTTATTTATGAATGGCCCTGAAATTTTCAATTTTACAATTGCAACTATTCCGGGCCTTGTTAATCGGGTGCTTGAAAAACATCAGCTGACTGTTGAAACTATAGATTATGTAATTTTTCATCAGGCAAATAAATTTATGCTGGATTATTTAAGGAAAAAATTAAAAATAGCCCCTGAAAAATTTTATCAAAATATGGAAAATACCGGAAATACAGTTTCGGCTACTATTCCAATAGCATTAAAAGATTGTATCGATCAAAACATTATTAAACAAGGCGACAAAGTGCTTTTATGTGGTTTTGGAGTAGGGTATTCATGGGGAGCTACTATAATTGAAATTTAATAAAATATTGAAATGGAAAAAGCAAAGTTTTTCGACGATTTAAAGGATACTTTAGAATTAGATGATATTGTTAATGAGACAACTACCTTACATTTAACCTCTTTAACAACTTTATCTGATTATTGTTATTGTTGATGAAAATTTCGAAAAACAAATAAGGGCTGCCGATTTGGTAAAAGTAAATTCCGTCATGACCTTAATGGAATTGATAGGAATGGAAAATTTTAAATAATAAATGAAATCTTCTAATCCATTTTCTTTAGAAGGCAAAAATGTCTTAATTACAGGTGCTTCTTCTGGTATTGGAAGACAATGTGCAATTAGTTGCGCCCAGCAGGGAGCCCGGGTAATACTAATAGGAAGGCGTAAAGAAAAGTTAATTGAAACTATTGGATTGCTGACAATCCAACAATAATATATATTATTCAGTTGATGTTACTAGTTATCAGGAAATAGAGTCAATTATTGCTGATGCTGTAAAAAAAACAGGTCCAATTCACGGGTTTATTCATAGTGCCGGAATTGAATTAACATTACCATTGTCAGTTACAAAGCCGAACACATTATAATGAATTATTTGCAACAAACGTTATTGCCGGATTTGAATTTGCTAAAGTGCTTTCAAAGAAAAAATATACAGCTCATGATGGAGGAAGCTTTGTATTTATTTCTTCTGTAATGGGAATAAATGGAAGTCCCTCATTAATTGCGTATTCAGCCTCAAAGGGAGCTTTAATTTCAGGAGTGAAATCCATGGCATTGGAACTTGCCTTAAAGAATATCAGAGTAAATGTTATTTCTCCCGGCCATCTTGGAGATACTGAAATGACAGACAAAATATTTGTGAATTTAAGCGAGGAATCTAAATGCTTAATCACAAAAGCATATGCTTTAGGGTTAGGAAAACTTCTGACATTGCTAATGGTTGTATTTATTTATTATCAGGGGCATCAAAATGGGTAACTGGAATAAATCTAATCATTGATGGTGGTTACAGTGCAAAATAAGCGGAATCTATATTTAATCGGGGCATCTCATTTTGGGAGAGAAATGGAAAGCTGGTTAAGCCTGATTCCCAAAGAAAAAAGAGACTGGGAATTTGCCGGTTATTTACATTCTTTTTCGGGAGATTCTCCTTTAAACGGATATCCGACAGATTATAAGATTTTAGGAGGTTGGGAAACATATCCTCTTACTAAAAACGATTATTGTTTAATTGCAATATCAGATTGTCGATGGAAAGAAAATATTTATAATCAGTTAAAGGACAGAACAACATTCTTTACTTATATAGCACCAAATGCTATTGTTGGCAAATTTAATGTAATTGGAGAGGGTACTATTATATGTCCAAATTGCATTATTACAACCAATATATGTTTAGGAATATGTACCACACTGAATATTGGTACTCAAATTGGCCACGATGTTACCATAGGTGATTTCTCATCACTAATGGCAAATGTAGATTTGGGGGGGAATGTAACTCTTGGCAAATCTGTATTTATAGGGAGTAAAGCTACTATAATACCTAATATAAAGATTGAAGATTCTTCTATTATTGGAGCCGGAAGTGTCGTAATAAACAAAGTAAAAACAGGAACAACTGTTTTTGGAAACCCGGCAAAGAAAATTTAAGTCTATGACGCAAAATAACAAAATAATGGTGAGTGTTTGTATGATCACCTATAATCATGAACCATATATAGCACAGGCAATTGAAGGAGTATTGATACAAAGAGTTAACTTTAAAATTGAGTTGATAATAGGAGAGGATAGTTCAACTGACAATTCAGCTGCAATTGTCACTGCATATGCCCAAAAATATCCGGATTTAATAAAGGCCCGTTGCAATGTTTCTAATATGGGCATGATGACTAATGCATTAAAAACATTAAAAGAGTGCACAGGCAAATACATTGCCATCTGTGAAGGCGATGACTATTGGACTGACCCATACAAACTACAAAAACAGGTGGATTTTTTAGAAAATCACCCTGATTTTTCATTAGCCTGCCATCTGGTCGATATTGTGAATGAAGAAACCAAAGAAGTAACCCGGTTTGGTAAAGATTACATTATTGATGGTAAAAACAGGGAAATTACAATAAATGATTTTTTAAATCCTTTTTTAATTATAACATGTTCAGTGGTATTCAGGCGGAGCTCCTTTAATTTGGAAAACAGATTGAGGCATCATTTTAAAGACATAGCTCTTTTTGCAGAGCTTTTATCAAATGGGAAAGGGATACTGTTAAACGATTGCATGGCCGTTTACAGGCAGCATAGCGGAGGAATCTGGTCAAATAAAAGTAATTTAATGAAGTGTAAGGCCAATGCCTATACTTTAATCGAAATGAATGAATATTTTAAATATAATAATAAACATATAAAAACAAATGCAAGTCTCCAGATTTTAGATTACCTGAACCTTTTGATAGCAGATAAAGAGAAAAACATTTTAGAAAAATGTAAAATATTCATAATTCTTTTATTACACTACCGGAAAGAAATTGGGAACAGGATGCTTTTGAAACTTATGTTACGCATTTTTAAAAGCATAAAATGAATTTATCTGCTCGGCAGATAGAATCTAAAACCTTGGGAATAAACAAACAGGGGGGAAAGGATGTACTATTATATAATTCGTGCCAGGACCATAACGAAACATCTGAAAAGCTGTGATAAAAGCTAAAGGTGTATCAATTATCATTTGTTGCTTCAATGGCGCCTTAAGGCTCCCTGATACTTTAAAGCACATAGCAAGGCAGTTGGTCGATGACGTGCCTTGGGAAGTTATTGTTGTGAATAACAATTCTACTGACAATACAATTGAAGTTGCTGAGAA
>CAVVGP010000256.1:0-26612 GCA_963747625.1 uncultured Bacteroidales bacterium
GAACCACAAAAGAACGAGAGCCACTGCCAGTTCCAGAACATCCAGAAGAACAAACATAAATCAGCTCCTTTTTTAGGTGACGTTCAATTATATATCGCGGACAGGCACGTTTTAAAATTTATTTGTTCAGCCGAAAAGTTATCTCCACGACATTGCTGTTTACTTCGGTAGTCACATAGGACAGGGTATGTCTGACTCCGTCGATTTCTATGACGGAGTCCTTTGCATACGGATCTGTCATCTCACATCTGTTTTTGTATCCGAGATGCTTCACGAGGGTCTCTTCGGGATTGGAGTATCTGCCGACCTTCCCTGCAGCCACAACCCTATTATCGGCATCGATCAGTTCGACGATCACATTTCGGCCGGCATGTCAAACGGGGACTGATTGTATATGCTTTTGATCTCTTCGAAAGTCAGTATCTTTTCGACTCCCGCCGCGGCATACATCTTGAAGGTTTCGTAAACATTGTCCTTCACGGCGTTGCGGATGAATTCTCCCCACGACAGGTCGGTATATTTTTCATTTTCAAATCCGAGAACGTCCTTCTGGCATATTATGTCGTAGTCATAGAATTTCTCCACCACCTTGGGATTGCTTGAAGCGATTGCAATGATGTTTTCCATTCCCGGGCACATGGTGGAAGTGCATCGACAGTTCCATATCCGTTTTATAGAAAGGAGTCAGGAATATGTCAAAACTTTCCTTCGGATAACCGTACTCCATCAGCGATCGAGCCACCATCTTCATGACCAGCCATTTCGGAATGGGGTCCCGTTCGGTGCTGGTATAGGCCCGCTGTATTGTTATTGTCAGATGATATCCGAGATCCAGAATCCGCGTCATGTATTCAATATGCCCGTAATGAGGAATGCCGGACGGGAGGGAACAGAACGCTGTTTTTTGTTTTTGATGCCGGAGCTATTCTCCGTTTTATGAGAGGATGTGGCGAAAGAGTGTGCTCCATATCCGAAATGCATTCGTCAAGAAGCGGCCTGTCCTTCGGATCGTAGGAGAGCATTCTTGAAACGATCGGCGGAAGATCTACGAAAAGTCTGTCCTGAAAAGCCATGGTGGGCCACAAATATCTCAAACAGTTCAGAGCCCAGTTGTCTGTCGGTGGCTGATTCGGAAACAGATCAAACGGATGGGAACCTGTTAGAAGTTCGTGAGCCACAAGGCCTGCCTGAAACACCAGTGAACTCTCTGAGGCCGTAAGTACTTAGGCCATTTTCCGGGGCGGAGTATCTCGGATTGGACGGTATTATCGGAACAGTCAGTTCATCCTTCAGGAAAACCGACAGGCCGAGATCCAGAAAACCGATGGTTCCTTTTTCCACAATAATATTATCGGGATGAAGATCTCCGAAAAGAAGATTGTGATAACGTCGAAGGCAGGTACAGCTGATTTAGTATTGTAAGGATGGCCGAGAGAGCATCATTCCGACTCAGTAGGTTTTCCTTACGGCAGTATGGAGAAAGCAGCTGCCCGTACATGAAGGATCTCCGCAGAAGTTTTTTTCCGTTGATTTCGGTGATGCCGTAGCATTTTGGAATAAACGGAATTTTCAAGCTGTGAAGCATCTTGTCCTCGTTCAGATAATAATTTTTCAGCGGTCCGCATTTATAATTGACATAGGTTTTAAGAACCTTGACATTTCTGTCCGCCTCCCGATGCAGCCATACGGCCGATTTTTCCTCCTCCTTTTCCAGATTCTCCTGAAGCTTGGCAATCAGCCTGACACCAGTCGAGGCACACCAAGCATTAAATTCCTCGTCGGAAATTCTGTTTTCGTTTTCCGGGTGATATATCTTCGCTTTTTTAAGACCGTAGTTTTTTATAATGTCGGAACAGCCCGACAGCCCGCCGGGTCTTTGCTTCCTCGAACAGCTTCTGGGCTTTCCATACGAGATTGGAGTCCACGGAAAAAAGACTCAGATTGGCGTGACCGAGCAGATTTTTGTCCTGAAGGCAGGAGGAGATTTTATCGATGGTCAGATTATCGATCGAGCCTGTTTTAAGACTGAGTTCTTTGAGATTCATAGAGGGCTGATTCAGGTTTTCCAGAAGATTCTGTTTTATACAGGCATGCAGATGCACATTGCATATAATTTCTTCCCTGAGTTCCTCCGGCGTGTGTCTTGCATACTTCAGCTGTTCCTATTTCTTTCAAATGCAGTCAGAAATTTGTTATCCTCGATCTCTTTTTCGCAGCTCTTCCGTTTTTCTATCCAGATTCTGAATGCGCTTGCAGATTGCAAGAAGGAGAGTGACGTTCCTGATAGTTTGCCAGCCCTGCCAGGTTCCGGCTGGACTTTAACCTGGAATGATGAATTCAATAGAACAACTCTTGATACAACGAAAGGATGGAGTATTCCTGCTTCCAGCCCCTGGAACAACCCAAATAATGCATCATTTATTACCTTTAGCGATGGTCATCTTACGCTTCATGCTGAGGGAAACCAGTGTGCGTACATACAAACTGCGAACAGGAAGAGTTTCCAGTATGGCTATATGGAAGCCAGGTGCAGAATGAGTACCTCCCTGAACCAGCAGAGTGCCTGGCCCTGTTTCTGGATGTGCGGATGGCCGGATACCTGGCTGCCGGAGTATGATATTGCAGAATACGGGGCATGGCAGGGCTTTCCTGATCCTTCAAAGGTTGACCAGGGAATTCATACAGATACCTCCGGAGGACAGACAGATAATTGTGACGACGTCACATATCCTGCAAATGCAATACGTTCTGAATGGCATATATATGGCGTTCTTATCCGCGAAGGACAGAATCCGGTTTTTTACTTCGACAATCAGCCTTCCTGGACCTCTCCATGTATAGATAACCAACCAACATTCCTTATCCTTCACAATGTACAGTCGGGTAACGGCCCCGGGCCATTGCCCGATTTCTGGGTGGATTGGGTTAGATGGTATACAGAAAACTAAGCCTTATTATATGATTTCGGTTATCTTTAAAGCAAAAATGTCAGTCATTGAAAACATAGCCGGAATTAATATCCGATCCCTGATCTTTTGTCTGATTGTACCTTTGTTGTTCAGCTGTAACACATCATCCGGTGATCATCCGGCAAGAACAAAAGTTAAGGTTTCCCAGGGAATGACGGATTCGACCAGAGAAAAAGAGACTGATGAGGAATATATGTTAGTAAATACCCTGCTGGTCTTGCCAAAGAATCCCGGTCCTGGTGAACCATTCCGGGTACTGGCTACTGGAGGAGAAAATATAAGGAAAGCCAGGATTGTAGTAACAGGTCCTGAAGGCAACGTGGAATCATCAAAAAGTAAAACGGGTGATGAACAGTCTTACTGGAGGATTGATGATTTTTCCGGAAGCTCCGCCGGCAAATACAGAGTTTCTTTGACTATGAATAAAATGGAGGTCAGTAACCTGGAATTCACAATCAGGCCCCGGAAAGAGGTCGCCCAACCCGGAGTGGTATGGAAAGCGACCCATGGATGGGACAGTGGCATGGAAACAATATATTCTGCGTGGATAAACGCTCTGTTTCAAGGCTGCGATGAAGATGCTTCCTGGCCCGCACTCCATAAAGTGACACAAAATGAAGAACAGAATTTTCTTTATGATTACCTCTCTCTCGGAGAAGATGATGCAAACGGAAAAAACAGTCTTTTCATGCAGCCGGACTGTGCTGATAATCCATTTTGCCTCAGGGCATATTTTGCCTGGAAACTGGGGCTCCCTTTTGGTTACCACGAATGTAACAGGGGAAGCATCGGACATTATCCTAAAGCCGGCCAGTGGATTACTAATGAAACTCCCACCTCCAAAACCAATCCGGTCCAGTCTTTCAATGCTTTCATCAGAAAGATAGAGGACGGCGTTCACTCCGGCACTGCTAGGACTGCATTTGATGATGAAAATTCAGATTATTATCCTGTTTCACTTGAACGCGAAGCTTTGCATCCAGGTATTGTCTATGCTGATCCTTACGGGCATACGCTGATCCTTGTGGGCTGGAAATCACAAACTAATAAACATCCGGGATTACTTCTTTCCGTAGATGCACAACCTGATGGTACAGTAGGAATCAAGCGGTTCTGGAAAGGAAATTTTCTCTTTAATACTTCGGGTGTGGTAGGGGAACCCGGATTTAAGGCTTTTCGTCCTATTTCTCTGCATCAGGGTATCCCATATCTTTTGCCTGATAAGGCATTGACTGCCTCAGCAGGGTTCGATCCCTTTTCACTTCAGCAGAGAAAAATGAAAACTGATGTTTTCTATCACACCATGGAGCGATTAATCAACCCGAAGCCACTTGACCCCGAAACTGCATTACTTGATCTTATCCAGGCACTTTACGAACAATTGCTGGTTCGCGTCATTTCAGTCGCTAATGGTGAAGCTTATTTAAAATCGCATCCGGGTGCAGTCATTCCAATGCCTTCCAATGCTGCCGGAATTTTTTTGGCAGGTGGACAATGGGAAGATTTTTCAACTCCTAACCGCGATCTTAGGCTTCTGATTGCTATGGATGCAATTCTCGACTTTCCCGATCTTGTTGTCAGGTCACCGGAGGATTTTAATATTTCAAAACTCTCATCACCGGAACAGATCAGGACAAAGCTCCAGTCGATCCTGGATCAAAAGACTTCCGAACTGTCGATCAGCTATACACGGACAAATGGTTCTTCACAAAAACTGACCATCAGGGAGATCCTTAACAGACGGGATAACTTTGAGATGGCATATAATCCGAACGATGGAATTGAAATCCGATGGGGAGCACCTGAAAACAGCGAAGAAATTATTACCTGCCGCCGTCATGCACCTTCAAACCAGATTCAGACAATGCGCTCGGTGCGTACATGGTTCCATAAACGGCTGCATCCGCCAACTTAAAATTTACTTTTGTTGATGAGGCATACGGCAATAAAACAGGTATCCTCCATCTTTTTTGAGCAGGGTGAAATCGGGAAGTTTATCAAAAAATGCTTTTGAGGTTGATTTAGCGACTATATAAACAGGTTTGTCTATTTCACCCTTTAATAACCAGTCCATATTTGTGCTTTCGCTGTTTCCTCCCGGCATTTTCTGAAAATAAAAATACTTTGCATAGCTGTAAAAACCCACTGTTGCGACATAAGCATCCTTACCGGAAATACTTTTAAAGAAGTTGATTTCAGGAGCTTGTGAATATTGTTCAATTTTTGGGACTACTGCTTTCATATAAAAAAATATGCAGAGAGCTGTTGCATAGAAAAGGATTATAATTCCTTTGAAAAAGTGTTTTCGCCTGATCACTATCAATGAAATGGAAACGGCTATCAGGTAAATTGCGCCTATAAGAAACTCATAGCCGCTCCATTTTACAGGAGTGTTAAGACAAGCAACAGCAAAATCATCTTTAATATAAGGTATAATAAGATCTTTAAACCGGGCAACAAGAGGAATGCAGATAAGCAGAATTGAAAAAATTATCCCCGTAAACAAAAGGACCCACAGCAGGTATTTTTTCAGTTCGGCCTTTTTATTTTCCAGTTCGTAAATAAAGAATGCTGCAAAATATGAGAGTGGAAGATATGAAAGAGAGGAGTAGTGTACGATTTTTGTTTTTACAATAGTGAATAATATCATTACTACCCAGAAAAGTATAAGCATCCATTTGAGAAAATATCTGCCTTCATCAATAGTACTGTCATTCTTTCTGAACAAAATCGGAAGTGCCAGCACCGAGATCGGAAAGCATCCAAGGAAAACGACAAGGAAATGATAATATATTGGGCCTGAATGACCCGCAACAGGTTTAAGAAACAGATCTGCCTGGTATTTAATGAACTCCCTGATGAACCAGAATCCATTATGTATCATTTCAAGCCCGAACCATAATGAAGAAATTATCAGACAGGATATTGCGAAGATGAGAATGTTTTTCCAGTTTGAAATTTTCTTAAATTTCATTGTTACCCAGTATACCAGAATGGAAATACCTACTATGAGCAGTCCGACAGGACCTTTTGTAAGAGTTGCAAGTCCGATTGAAATGCCGGCAAATAAAGCATACAAAAGTCCTTTGCTTTCATTTGTCTTCTTATACTCTCCACAATGAAAATGACAGACAGAAAAATAAAAAAATTAAAAAAAGGATCAATAATACCCGATTTAAAATAAATGTGCGGCAGAAATGAGCCTAAATAAGCCAGTGCCCAGATAAACCCGAATTTTTCATCGTAGAGTTTCTTACCTAAAAAATATAACAATACAAGAGTTAATATTCCGATGACTGCGTTTGGGAAGCGTGCGGCAAATTCATTAATCCCGAATAATTTCATACTCAGCACCTGCGTCCAGAAAAAAAGTGGCGGTTTTTCCCAGAAAGGGTGAAAATCTATCTGCACACGGCTGAAATTACCGGTCACGATCATTTCACGGGCTGACTCTGCAAAATTTATTTCATCCCAGTCAAAAAGATGAACAGATCCAAGAAACGGAATAAAAAAAAGGACGGCTGATACTACTATTATATACGGATAAAATTTTTTATTCATAACTGGCTATTTTTCGAGAAGCCGCCATTTGTAGATGCCCGTTTTAGTGAGAAAATATAAGATTGAAACACGCAAAACTCCTATCCCATAAATCAGGCTTCTTTTTAAATTAATACTCGATGCTTCGTCAAAATACTTAGTGGGACAAGTTATTTCGGCTATGGAGAAACCATTATAAAAAATTGAGGCAATCATTTCATTATCAAAAATGAAATCGTCAGAGTAAAGATCAAATTTGATTTTTCTAAGTACCTCCCCTGAATACGCCCTGTAACCGGTGTGATACTCAGTGAGTTTCTGGTTCATTAAAATATTCTGGATAAATGTCAGAAACCTGTTTGAGATATATTTATATTTTGGCATCCCTCCGGATAAAGCACTATTGCCTAAGATCCTCGATCCAAAGACGACCGGGTATAATCCGCTTCCGATGATGCTTACCATGGCCGGAATTAATAATGGAGTATACTGATAATCGGGATGTAACATCACAACAATATCAGCGCCCAGTTCCAGTGCTTTTTTATAGCAGGTCTTCTGGTTCCCCCCATATCCTTTGTTTTTGTCATGATGAATAATATGCTTTATTCCCAGTTTTTTTCCTAACTCATACGTATTGTCTTTACTGAAATCGTCAACCAGGATTACTTCATCCACAATATCGAAAGGAATCTCGTTATAGGTCATTTCAAGGGTCAGCGCTGCATTATACGCAGGCAGCACAACCACAATTTTCTTGTTATTATACATTTGTTTTTCTCCGTTTCAAGACTATAAAGGCCAGTACTAAAACAACTAAAAATGATACCCGCCAGGTTAAGGTTTTAATAGTATTGTACGATGAGGCATAATAAGTCAGTTTGATTCCGTCGTATCTGAAAAAAGGATTGAGAAAGTACTTTGTACCGTCATTGCATTCTATCTCACTTCTGATATAAGTATCCTCTTTGCCAAATAAAAAGAATGCGGAGGAAGAGTTTGAGATACTCTTTTTTTCAATCCCGTTCTGGCCTATGAATCTGATTGTTTTTACTTTCCTGTCCAAATCTATTCTTATAGTATCATTTTTGAAAGAGATATTGTTGATTTCGGGCAATTTTGCAAAAGCATCCTTTTTCTCTTCAATTGTTTTAATGGATCCTAAATTAAATCTTACACCAATTGAACGACCCGTCTTTAAAGCATGCAATATGGAATCCCTGATCAGATCAGTATTAACAAGGTTAAAGCCAATACAACTTTCATTTATTTTTTTGAGATTGTGAACATCATCATCAGCCATTATGAAAACAGGATGGCCCTCGGAAAGAGTTGTATCATAATATGCAGTAAAGAGACGGTCATGATTTGCTATTTCCAGGCAATTAAAATTGCTCAGATATTTAAAATCGTTGGCTGAATAAGCCTTTCTGTAAATAGGATGTACTATTGTTAAGACAACCGATGTGTCTTTTTTAAGCTGGTTAATAATGTATTGTTTATTGCTTAATGTCTGGGAAAGGGAAATCCTGCCAGTTTACCTTTTTAGCATTCAGTACAAGCTGATGGCTTTTATAATACAGAAAACCATGCTCATACACTGGGACATACCATTTGTTTTTACTTTCAAAAGCATTAATACTCTGGTAGTTAGATATACTTATAATACTATAGCCTAAATATTTATACAAACTATCAAGACTTTCATCGGTATTCAGAGCGCCATTTGTCAATCCAAGATATAGCCTGGTATGGGCATGAAAATTGGCTAACCTCCATTTTGAACTGTCAATATTCCGGTACGGATTATAAATATAACTGCCCGAGAACGGATGTGGTTCAGGAAAAGTATACCTGGCATTAACAACGTACTGAAGGACAAGAATGACCAGAATCAGAATAAAAACAGCCAAAAAGAAATTTTTTATGATTTTAAATAGTTTCACAATCGTATTTTCAGCTGTTCAAAATTTATTATTTCAATAAACTGCAGTATCTCAATTATAAAAAGCCTTAATTTAAAAAAAAGCCAAGGTATGACTATTTTATTATTTCGTAATATCTTTTGGTTGAATTTAACTATTCTTTTACCATTTCAGCGAAAATCCTATTTGATTTCCATTCTGAATAAAAGCAAATTCTGCTTTCCACAACCATATCCTTTAATCTCGTGACAAAAATATCAGATCACAGTGTGTTTGTTATGTCAATCCTGAGATAACAACAAGATTAGACAGTGAATAGCTTATTACATCATCTTCAGCACGGATCTGAAGTGTACTTTAGCGGTCATCATTTTTTCATAAGCCAGAGCTACCTGTTCCATAGGAAATACTTCTACCATCGGGACAACTTTTGTAAGGACACTGAACCGGATAGCGTCTTCCTTATTTCCTGTTACGAATCCGCGGACAGAACGCTCCCCTCCGAGCATAAGAGCAGGGAGGAATCTGCATCATATCTCTTGCTCCAGTAACAATAATTGCCTGACCGTTGCGTCCAAGTCCCGGTATTAAGTCTGAAATAGCCTTCCCGCTTGGCGCAGTACAAAGAATAACCCTTGCCCCACCTAATTTCATCAATTGATTTGCAGCATCACCAGCATCAGTATCAATAAATACATGAGCACCAAGCTTATAAGCAAGTTCCTCTTTCCCCTTTCCTCGTGATAAAACCACAGTTTTAAAACCTAATTTAACCGCATATTGCACTGCCAGGTGTCCCAGTCCTCCGAGTCCGTGTATTGCAACAACGTCTCCTCCCTGAGCTCCGCTACCTTTTAATGCTCCAAAAGTTGTTCTCCCGGCACATAGCAACGGTGCTGCTTCTACTGAATTTAATTCATCCGGTATATTTACAAGTACCTCCTGACGGGCTATCATATATTCAGCATAACCACCATCTGTGTGAATACCTGTTGTAAAGCGACTTTTCGCAGGCTCCGAAATCTCCCTTACGGCATGCACTGCATTGATTACAGTGGCCTCCGTGCCAGCCAACACCAACCCTTTGTCCTTTTTTCCAGTTCGTAACCATGTTTCCCGTTTTATCAACTATCCCGATTACTTCATGGCCCGGAGTAATCGGATACTTGATTCCCGGCAAATGACCTTCTTTTGATATCGCATCACCATGACATATTCCGCAGGCTTCTACTTTAATCAGGACTTCATTAATGCCCGGTTCCGGAATTTCTTTCTGAACTATTTCAAAGTCTGCCCCTGGGGAACTTACTTGAACTGCCTTCATTAATTGCATAAATTTATTTTTTAGTATTTGTTTTCAATGATTAATTGTCTGTCTCAAATTGAATATTTATCGGCATAAAATTATAATTAATAATTTAAATCTCCCGGAACTGATATTTTGTTTGGTATAAGCTCAAACGATTACAGATTCTATCTTCTTCAGCAGGGAGGCGGAATTTCCCCGGTGCTTATTCATAATCTTGTCTTTTAATCCTGCCAGAATAATTATTTGACGGACATCACTTATTTTCTACATAAATTTTTCCACCTTTACCAAAGAATTATCATTTTTTGGGAATAATTCAAAATTGATCGTTAAACATTAAGTTATAATCAGAAGACTGGTGAACCGGTATGAGTTATATCATTCCATTAAAAATAATTTTATACCTATGAAAAAAAGGATACTCTTCATTTTCACATGCTCATTTGTTTTACTGCTGATCCAACCTTTAAGTCTGGCTCAGACAAAAAAACTGATTCATTACTGGCATTTCAATAACACTGTGGCCGGAGTTCATTTGGGTTCAATACCGGCAGATTATTCCACGCTTGGAAATGCCTCAATAATTTATAAACCTGTTAAAGTTGATGGTGCTGCTGACACGGTCAACGCTTATATAGATAATCTTGCAGGTGATACCATAAACCAGAGACCCGGTTATGGAGGATGCTGCGGGGCGACAAATTATGCTGTCAGAACGAGGAATCCCAGTGATTATATGCAATTCTTATGGTATATCCCTACAATAAAATACCAGAATATTGTTATTAAGTACGAAACAGAATCATCCAGTACGGGAAGCGGACAGCATGAACAGGTTTTCTCTTACAGTGTTGACAGTGCTCTAACTTTTACGACTGCAGGATTACCAATGGCTTTTGATTCTGCCGGACTGACATGGGGAAAGGTTGTTCTTGATCTGAGTTCCATTCCAGCTGTGAACAATAACAGCAAGCTGGTTTTTAAAATGTTATTTACAGCTCCAAATACAGGAACAAGCGGGAATAACAGATTCGACAATATAACTGTTGAAGGCGATACAATTATTAAGCCGGTATTCACGAGCAATGCCCTGACTACAGGTATTATCAACATGCCTTACTCTTATACAATAACTGCAACCGGAAGCCCTGCTCCCACTTTCTCGGTAAGCGGAAACCCCTCGTGGCTCACTCTCAATGGCAATATACTCAGCGGCACTCCACCTTCTCAAGATACTTTTGGTCCGATTACAATTACTGCTACCAACATGGCCGGAAGTTCCCAGCAAACATTCAGCCTGATTGTAGGAGCTGAAATTATTCCGGTTGAACCGGCTATTACCAGCAATGCCCCTACTTCCGGTACTTTAGGTTCCATGTTTAGTTACACAATAAATACCACAGGCGTTCCTAAACCGACACTTTCAGTCAGCGGTAATCCTGATTGGCTTACACTCACTGACAGCACCCTTAGCGGTATTCCTTCTACATTTGGCGTATTTGGTCCTATTACAATAACCGCAACAAACATCCTTGGTAATGTTCAGCAATCATTTACTATATCTGTGCCATCTGCTCCGGTGTTTAACAGTACCGCAAATACTTCCGGCATCGTTAATTCTGTGTATACATATAATATTGCAGCTGCAGGTCTGCCTGCGCCGGATCTTTCAATCAGCGGCAACCCCGATTGGCTTTCTCTTGACGGCAATACTCTGACTGGTACTCCTTCTTCAGTCGGGACATTCGGGCCAATCACAATTACTGCAACTAATTCAGAAGGCAGCACAACACAGGTTTTTAGTATCATCGTTTCTTCGGTACCTCAGATTACAAGTGCTCCTATAATTACTGGAACTGCAGGTTCTGTATATACTTACAACATTACAGTTTCAGGAACACCGGATCCTGAATTATCCGTCAGCGGGAACCCTTCCTGGCTGACATTGAACGGAAGCACATTAAACGGGACTCCGACCTCATCCGGACTGATTGGACCGGTTACTGTAACTGCAACAAACATTGCATCTTCCGTCACACAAACATTTTATATTAATGTTGCTAACCCGGCTGTAAATTCGAGTGCTTTAAAACTGATTCATTACTGGCACTTTAATAACACACTGCCGGCTGATGGTTCCGGTGGTACATATTTTGGTATTAATCCTCTCTACGCTGATTTTTCCAGACTCGAAAAAGCTGCAATTGTGTACGAACCTTTGGAGGGTGTTGTTAATGATTACGGGGAAATGGATAACCTTGTCGGCGATACTATAAATCAGCGTCCGGGATTCGGAGGATGCTGTGGCGAAGTGAATAATGCCGTCAGGACACGCAACCCAAGCGACAGCATGCAATTTTTATGGTACATCCCTACGACAATGTATAAAAACATTGTTATTAAATATGAGACTGAGCTATCAAGTATTAAAAGCGGTCAGCATGAACAGATTTTTTCATACAGTATTGACAGTGCCAAAACATTTATTACCATCGGGTTACCCGTTGTCTCAAATTTTGCCGATACGGTCTGGAGTCTTGTGACACTCGATCTTCGTTCAATAACATCAATTAATGATAACAGCAAATTTGTTTTGCGTATTACTTATGGCCCGCCAAATACAGGAAGTAAAGGGAATAACAGGTTTGATAACATTACAATAGAAGGAGATATTTCCTCAGAAATTAACGGGATAAATGATATAACAAGGTCTGATTATGCACTCTATCCAAATCCTGCTGCAGATCATATTAACCTCATTTCAAATAATGAAGGAGAAAAGACAGTCTCGATATATAATTCAACAGGGACCCTGTTATCTTCTTGCAATTTATCAGGAATAGAAAATTCTATCAATACTTCCCTTCTTAGCCAGGGTTTATACTTCATGAAAATCCTTGAACTAAACAGTAAGAAGGTATACATTTTGAAATTTATCAGGGAATAGTACAGAAGAGAGTTATATCGAAAAAAATATTTAAGCCTGATCCGGGAGTTGTAACAGATATCCCGGATCACCGGCTTTATAATAGAATATATCCGAAAAAGTACCTTGTAACCTGTTGAAAATTATCGGTTACAGCACTAGCCTCGAAATTCCGAAGAGGAATTATTGCTTTTTATTTCTTTTTCTTTTCCCAGATAAGCTGAAACTGGGTGCAGGTATTTGCATCAAAGTTTACTATAGCGCTCCAGTATTCAAAACCGGTCTGATCTTTTACACTAAGCGAATATGCCTGAGTCTTAACTTTCCCCAGATCTTCTGTTACTGTTATTGCTCCATTATCACCACAAAGCGGGGCAGTGGCCCAGTAGATACTGGTGGCAGTAGAACCTATAACCTGTCCATTGAGATAAAAGGTTAAAACTGTTGCACCGTCATTTACCAAACCGGCCGATGCAGTTGAATCATACCAAAACACAACCTGTCCGACATATGTGCAGCTTCCGTCATCCTCCTGGGCGGCCGGGTTGTAATTTTGACTATCCTTATCAGTGCAACCTTTAATTTTAGTGTCTTTCTTGCAGCTGTATGTATTAATCATTGCAGCAATAAGAATTATTGAAATAAATAATGTTGCTACTTTTTTCATAGGGCTTCTTTTTTAAGTTCTTTTAATTGTCTCACCTTTAAATATCAGCCTGCTTTTATCTAGTGTATAGCACTCTCCATAAAACTGTAATGCAGTGAAACAAAAATAATTAAAAGTCAGAGAATTGCTAACCAAATGTCAATAATTTAAAAATAGTCATGTTAATTTCCCTAATAAAGGATATAGGATCTATCTATTAAATTATTGATATGAAATCAAATATAACCAATTAATTATTTAATAAAGAAATAATTATATCTCAAATCCCGTTATTACCGGAGTATATTTCAGAAAAAATCAAATATCGGGTAAAAAGAAACAAAGTCTGAAAAAATTCGTAATTAGGTTTTAAACCTTTTAAAAATGAAACTATCTAAAATGGAAACAAGATTTTTATTATTTAACTTAAATAATCTATTATGAAACCAGGGAAAATTATTTTTGGGTTACTTTTCTTTTTATTTGCCGGGCTTCTTTCTTTATCTTCCTGTAAGAAGGATTCTACAAGTACTGCCGGAAACCAGCTTACGAGCCAGCAGACAATTCAGGCACAAAATTCTGATGCCCAGGATGCTCTTGCAGAAAAAACAGAAGAAGACATTGATAATAAGATGGACGAGCTTCAGAATAACAATTATGATGTAGCCAGGATGAAAGCGATAGCTTTAAATCTTACTGATACTGTTGTAATAACTGTGGACCATCCTGATACTACTACCTTCCCCAAGGTGATTACGCTTACATATTACAGCTACCAGGATAGTTCTGCCAACGAAGTTATAGTCAAAAATGGTAAAATTACTGTCACGGTTACAAGTGATAATCCTACCCATAGAAGATTAATTTCAAGGGCATTTGTATTTGATAATTTTGCAGTAACAACAGATAGTACAACATTTATACTAAACGGAACACGTACCGTAAGCCGGGAGAAAGAGAGCGTTAAGTTTAACGGGCTTCAGTCTATCAGAATTTCCGTTACTGATGGCATAACAGCTGCAATGAATTTTGCTGTTGTTACTACAGGGGAAACCGATACTCTTAAATTCACACGAAATGTCAATAAAGTGCGTACAGCAATATCACATTTCAGAAATATATTATATAAACCCGGAGATCTCCTTTCTTTTCTGTACAGGCATGTTGCTTCATCAGATACGATCACCTATAACGGAACAGTTACCGGCATTAATGAAAAAGGCAATACCTATACTAAAACTATTACTTCACCGCTTATTGTTACGGATTATGTTGGAAGCATGGTAGTCACTTCAGGAACAATGACCTATGTTGTTGGCACTGATTCATTTGATATAACATTTGAAGCTGACCCGGCGCATAAACATTTAACTCTTGTCACGGTCACAAACAATCTTACGGGTAAAACAAAAAGTTTTGACAGACGTTTCGGACGCGTCTTCAGAAAATGGTGGTAAGATTTGATATATAAAATGAGAAAACCGGACATTGTGCCGGTTTTCAAATATTAAGCGCAGTCAGATGAAATTTATCTGATTGCGCTTTAATCTTTAACACAACGAACAGAAAATCCGTCTTCTTTGTAAATCTGACTATGGGTGACTGTGGTTGAATCTCCGTCAATCCATCTGCACCATGCTGCACTAAGAGGGCTCGAGTATATTTCCGTGCTTGACCACCAGCCTCCATAGGTGCCCTGTCCGACAAATGTGCCATCCGCGCTTAAGCGCTGGCCAGCCGGCAATGCAGTGAATCCGCTTTCATTTGTTGCATCCTTGTTGGAGGAGATCCAATTGTTTGTTCCAACTTCTTTCAAACCCGATCCGGCTACACTGTTGCCTCCAAGAAAGTCAACCAGTTGCTGCCATTCAGTGTCTGATGGAATATGCCAGCCAGCCGGGCATAAGTTTCCTGTGCTTACTGCAAACCAGTTATAACAGGCTCCATAAAAGCTTTTATAGAGTGTATCATTGTTGTCGAACCAGCAATAAGCCGGAGTAAGGATGTCCATCCATTCCGGCTGGCCCGGTACCAATGCTATGGAAGTACCATCATTTAATCTGGTAGTTTTCAGGTTTTCTGCCATCCATACCTGAAGGCCGATAGGAATAGTCTTATAATTGTTACCATCAATATCCGATACCGTACCATAATTCAGACTGGAATTAAATGTGACTCCTGTGGTTTTGGTTGTAAATTTAAGTTGATTCCCGTATGCAGTACCTTCACTGTTTACAGCATACGCTCTGATATAATATGAAGTACCTGATTTTAATCCACTGATTGAACTTATGAAATCTCCGGTTCCTGAACCATCTGCTGTTCTGCTGTTTCCGATTGTCGGCATTGTATCTGGTCCCCAGCAAACACCTTTTACAGTCACATAGGCTCCTCCGTCATCCGGAACACTGCCCCCCGATGTGGCAGTTATGTATAAAACATCCGTTACTGTAGATGTTGTAACAGAAGGCACCAGAATAGCTGCCTCTTTTTTCTTACATGAAAAATTTAATATAATCATCAGGATAATTACGAAAATTTTAACCAGGTTTTTCATCGTGATAATATTTTGTTATCTATTCGGAAAATGGTCTCTTCACAAACGTATAATTGTCTGATTAATTTTAATTTCTTTATTAAATCCACCATTTATTGAATTATCTATTTGCTCCTTCCCATGGCACTCGTCCTGAAGGATAATAATTTATACCCATATTCATGAAACGCTCTGCCTCTTTGCCGAGCCTCACTTTGTACTCATTCCAGTTCCTTTCCGTGGAAGGTGTCCAACCAATTTCAGCATAACCCGGGAGCCGCGGAAAAATCATGTATTCCATTTCGCTCATATTGGTGATAGTTTCCGTCCATAATGCAGCCTCAATGCCTAAAACATTATCTTTCCCCACTCCCGGAATAAGAGTGGCAGGATCCCATGTATATGCACTGTCAACTTCTAAATACCCGGCCCAGTGTAATCCCAGTTTCGTGGTTTTATCATATTGCATATCGAGATATGCTTTTCTTGCAGGCGACATAAGAATCTTTGCACCCTGATCAACTGCCATCTTTGCATTTTTTATATTCGCCCAGTGCTGTGCCACTACATCTGTTTTCAGCGTGGCAATTGCAATATCATCCCATCCGATAACCTTTTTACCATGTGCCAGCACAATGTCCTCTACCCTGTTAATAAACGGAATATAATCTTCTCTTTTTGTTGAATGTGATTCATCGCCGCCAATGTGAATATAAGGACTCGGAGTCAGGGCGGCCAGTTCTCTTACAACATCATCGATAAATTTGTAGGTTATCTCAAGTGTCGTGCATAATGTGCTGAAGCCAACATTTATTCCGGTATACAGTTCCGTGGCTTTCCCGGAACAGTTAAGTTCTGCATATGAGGCAAGCGCAGCGTTAATATGACCTGGCATATCAATTTCAGGAATTATAGTAATATAACGATCTTTTGCATAATTGACTATTTCAGTATATTGCTCCTGGGTGTAAAATCCTCCCTTTCCTCCACCTACCTCTGTACTTCCGCCATGTTTTGCCAGTTCAGGCCAGGATTTGATCTCTATTCTCCATCCCTGATCATCAGATAAATGCAGGTGCAAGACATTAATTTTATAATAAGCAAGATAATCAAGTAATTTTTCCACATCACCAACGCCAAAAAAATGTCGTGAAACATCGAGCATAACTCCCCGGTAAGAATAGACCGGGTAGTCGGTAATTGTTCCGGTAGGAATTTTCCATGGACCTTTTTGTTTTGAAGTCATTTCAATTTTAGCCGGGAAAAGTTGTCTTATGGTCTGTATTCCCCGGAATAAACCTACCGGATTATTTGCAGACAATAATACTTGCTTTTTGTTGATAATCAGCTCATACCCTTCATCTCCCAGCTTTGCATTTGAATTTTTACCTGCCAGTGTCAGAAAGATCCTGCCGGATCCTGAAATGTCCTTTGCAGTTTTAACTTCAAGAGCAAAGCCGGTTGATATTTTAAGCTTATCTGAAAGGTATTGCCCTGTTTTTTCCAGTTCTTTGGATTCTCCCATTATATATATAGCAGTACCGGGTTTTAACACAAAGAACCCTCCGGTTGCAGTTATAGAAACAGGTTTTGGAATTATACCTGCTTTTGAAAGATCTGAGGAGCTTTTCGCTGAAGAAATTTCCGGTAAGCACAGCAAGGTGAGAATAAAAAATGCCGTGATCGCAATGTTTTGTTTTTTATAGATCATCGTCTGAAAATTTATTTGGGTTTAAGATATGTAATAAATTAATAATTTCAGCTTTTCAGAACATTGCTTTTAAACAGTTGTTATTGTAACAATTGAGTTAATTTCGATAAAACCGGAATGTCAAAAGTATAGTTTTGACTGCAAATACGGAACTGAATCCACTAAATGAAATGATAAATAATAAGGACTTTTCAGAAACCATGGCCGATCCAAACCCTTTTGTCCAGTTTAAAATCTGGTACACGCAACATCTGGCATCAGGGGTACTCATACCTGATTCTGTATGTCTGGCTACTTCGACTAAAGAGGGAAATGTATCTGTAAGAATGGTCCTTATGAAAGATTATAATGATAAAGGATTTATTTTCTTCACAAATTATAAAAGCAGGAAAGGAGCTCAGCTTTTGTCTAATCCGCAGGCAGCATTACTTTTTTACTGGCCCGGATCCGGTCGTCAGATCAGAATTGAAGGAAAAACGGAAAAAGTATCTGAAAAAATTTCTGAATCTTATTTCGCAAAAAGACCACGGGAAAGTCAATTATCAGCCTGGGCAAGCGAACAGAGCTCAGTTATACCTGACCGGCAATATCTCGAAAACCGTTATAATACCTATAAAAACATATATTCAGAAAAACCTGTTGATAAACCATCGTTCTGGGGTGGATTCCGTCTTATACCAGAATGGTTCGAGTTCTGGGAGGAAGGAGAATACAGATTACACAACCGGTTAACATACTCAAAAACAAATAATCTGTGGGTCATTAGACGTCTTGCTCCATAAATTTCAGAAATTTATTTCTCTCTTTAATCAACGATTCAACAGTAATGTTGATTTATCCGGCTTTTTTGCTAGGTTTGGCTTCTGTATTTAATATTTGAACGATGAGTCCGCTGTTATTATTTATCATCATCCTGTCCTATTTTTCCATTCTGATGATGATTTCCCATATTGCCTCCCGGCATGTGCACGATACCACTTTTTTTGATGGAGACAGAGCTTCACCATGGTTCCTGGTTGCTTTCGGAATGATCGGATCGGGGATTTCTGCTGTATCGCTGGTTTCTATCCCGGGGAACGTTGGCAATAATAATCTTTATTATTTCCAGTTCATACTCGGAACAATCGTAGGATACCTGTTTATCGCTTTCATCTTAACACCTATTTATTACAGGCTGAAACTTGTTTCAATATATACATATCTGAATATCCGCTTCGGGAATGTGACATATAAAACGGGGTCACTGTTTTTCCTTGTCTCCCAGTCTTTCGGGGCTGCTCTGCGATTACTATTGTCCATTAAGATATTGCAGTATGCTTTTTTTGATGGATTGCATATTCCATATTTTGTTACCATAATTGTTGTCTTGATTCTTATCTGGCTGTACACAAACAAATCGGGAATAAAGACAATAGTGTGGACAGATGCCCTGCAGTCACTGTTTCTGATTACTGTAATAGTAATTTCAATTCTCGCCATTAAACATTCGCTGGGTTTTTCCATGGCAGAAATGGCAAAAACAGTTGTTCATCATCCATATGCCAGGGTTTTTGACTGGGATTTTCATTCGGGTTCGAATTTCTTTAAGCAGTTTATATCAGGATTACTTATTACTGTAGCTCTTGTGGGCCTTGATCAAAGCATGATGCAAAAAACACTTACAGTAAGAAACGCAAGAGATGCAAAGAAAAATGTTCTGACATTCAGCTTTTTCATTGCATTTGCACAGACTATGTTCCTGGGATTGGGCATATTGATTTATATATATGCTGAAAAACACGGAATTACTCTTGCAACCCATAACGGGAAATTTGTAAATACCGATGGCCTTTACCCGCTGCTTACTTTGAACTATTTCGGTAAAATTGGTGCTGTTGCTTTCCTGATTGGAGTAATTGCCTCAACATTTGCAAGCATTGATTCTTGTATTGCAGCTTTGACAACTGCTTTCAGCTATGATTTTATGGATATCGAAAATAAGCCTCCTGAGAACAGGAAAAAGATTAAAAACAGTGTGCTGCTTGGAGTAAATATTGTAATGTTTCTTATTGTAATGTCATTCTGGGGCAGTAAAGGAGCCATAATCAATACAATTTTCAAAATTGCAGGTTATACCTATGGACCCATTTTGGGATTATATCTTACAGGGCTGTTTTCAAAAATTAAATTTAAGGAGAAATGGGTTCCTGCCGCCTGTGTATCCGCAGCCTTTCTTACCTGGTTGATTAATGGATATTTTATAAAGGCTCTCAATTTTGATTTTGGGTTTATGAATATTTTTGTAAATGCATTACTGACTATTTTATTTTTAGTCATTATCAGGAAAAAGAATAATTGATGCAACACGAAGAAATTTTTTTTTTTTTTTTTTTTTTTTTTTTTTTTAATCAGACTAACCACAGACCAGCAGGAATTTGAAACTTGTGCACGGATGATGTCAAAAACAGATCCATGGATAACCCTTGATATGAATTTCGAACAATGCCTTAAAGCTTTTGAGGGCAATTGTAAAGAAATTTATGTTGTTGAAACAGAAAATGTCCTTGCCGGTTTTGTCATCATTCAGACCTGTGGAACTTTTTCGGGATATATTCAGACTATCTGTATCGATGAACTTTACAGGGGAAAGGGGTTTGGGGAAAAAATTCTGAAATTCTGTGAAAAAACGATCCTTAAATTTTCTCCGAATGCTTTATCTGTGTTTCTTCTTTCAATAAAGGTGCGATTAGACTTTATTATGAGTTTGGTTTTAAACTGGTCGGAGAATTGAATAATTTTGTAAAAGAGGGATTTACTGAATTACTGCTCCGTAAAACAGTTGGTCCCAGGGTGGGGTATGACCCCGAAAAGTTCTTATGAAATTTAAGACTTAGAATATGCTGGCTTTTTAAATCCGGTCTACCCAAAGCAGGAAATCTTCGCTGATAATTAATTTTGAATAATCAATATTTATTTCTACTCCAATGTACTCATTTAGAAATTTTCAAAGACTGGTTCTATCGTTATTGATTCTCATTTCGGTTTCAAATTTGTTTTGTCAAAAGATTTCGCCGGAGACAGCCAAAGCAAACCTCAGAACAGAAATTGACAGTATTCTTCAATCACAGGTTAATCAGGACAAGATTCCCGGTGCTGTTATCGAGATAAAAAAAGATGACGATATCATCTACAGACATTCTTTCGGGTATGCACAGAAATACGATTACAACCATCAGCTTCTCAATCCTCCGGAGAAAATGACTGCCGATCATCTTTTTGATATCGCTTCTCTGACTAAAGTCATAGGGACAACTACGTCTATAATGTTGCTTGTTGACAGAGGATTCCTGAACGTTGAAGATCCTGTGTACAAGTATATTAAAGCATTTGACACACCCGATAAAAGGGAAATCACGATACGAAATCTTCTCACTCATACTGCTGGTCTCTATGAATGGTATCCGCTTTATTACAAGGCTTCCAATAAAGAGGAAAGCTATAAATTAATTGGAACCCTTCCCCTGATGTTTCCTGTAGGTGAACAGCGAAGGTATAGTGATCTTGGATTTATGCTTCTTGGCGAAATAGTTGAAATTGTATCAGGTATGCCACTAGAAAATTTTATGAAGCAAAATATTTTTCTTCCCCTGCAAATGAAAAACACAACTTATAACCCGCGAACAACAGAAAATTATAAATATATCGCAGCCACTTCGCATGGTAATCCATATGAAAAAAGAATGGTTTATGATTCAACACTAGGGTTTAAGATAAAGGAAATTAACCCCACCCAATGGAATGGATGGCGTACGTATACCCTAGGGGAGAGGTAAATGACGGAAATGCGTGGTATGCAAATGGTGGAATATCAGGTGCGGCAGGATTATTTTCAACAGCCGATGATCTGCAAAAGCTGGTTGATATGCTAATGAATAAAGGGAAAGTTGATTCAAAGCAATTCATTTCAGAAAAAACCATCCGGACATTTCTGACAAAAGACAAATTCAATAACGGGCTTGGCTGGATGATGGACCCCGATAATTCCTTCATGAGAAACGGACCTGAAGGAACTTTTGGTCATACCGGATTTACAGGAACCAGCATTTCAGTTATTCCAAAATACAGCATATCTGTAATTCTGTTGATCAACCGGCAGAATATCGGACTATTAAGCAACGGTGAATATTACAATGTAAATCCTGTAAGGCTGGCAGTATTCAATGCTGTATTAAAATATCAAAAACAACTCACGGGACAATGAACAAAATCTTTTTTTAAGATCTTTTCTCCGACAGCAATTTGAAAAAGAAACGAAAATACCTGATGCCTGATAGGAACAAAGCTAATCCAATGCCATTGTAAAGTATTGACAGGTATCGTTTTGGTATTTGTGAATGTCTGAGGGTAATGCCCATTGAAACCATTATCACCACAATAATATAGCTTTTCCAGTCATAAATGAAAATGGATTTCTCCTTTCGGTGATGGGCAATATCCGGTTAAGATTTTTGTCAGCAATTTTAAGGAACCCAAAATGATGAATAGGCATCGCAGCCAGAAATCCTGCAGAATAAAAGAAAAGCTGGTCTCTGCCATTAATGGACAGAGAGCCATGTTATAGCATAGCTAACCAGCAGGACTCCTACTCCACACCACATCAGGCCGGCCATAAGAACCAGGACACTTTTATCAACAGATAATTTGTATATTTTTTTATCCATCTGCTTTTTCAATTTTAGCTATCTGAAATGGCTGAATTTTTATTGTTTTCCACACTCCACCGGTAATATATGGTTCTTCTTTTAAATTGTCATCAAGAGACTGTCTGTCGGGATAATCATAAACAATCACCGAACCGATCATCTTTCCGTTATCATCCAGGATCGCTCCGCCGAATAAAAACTCACCGCTTTTTTTTAGTATCCGGATTCCTTTAAGATGATCCTCCCTGACTTTTTGCCTCCGCGACGGAGCTTCAGGATCATTTCCGTCATAGGCTAACAGTAAAAATTGCATACTCTATATTTATTTAGTCCGAATGACTTCCGTAAATCTTCCGGCAAATTTATCTATTTTCTTCAATAACCATAATCCAATTTGTCTTTTGAAAATCAATTTATTCTTCTTTAAGTTGGAGTACATATATTGATAATCAATCTATTTAAACGGCAACTAATAACTTTCATTATCATTGTTTATATTTGTAAATGTATATTTTGCATTAAAGAAATTTGTCATTTTCGTATCTGTTTTGTCCAATATGCCAAATATTAAAAATGTGTTTAATGTTTTCGGATTTATCAGGGACCTGCGAAGGAAAGACCACAAACCTGTTTTCGGAGCTCTGGATATTTTCAAATATATTGGACCCGGTTTACTTGTAACAGTTGGATTTATAGACCCGGGCAATTGGGCTGCAAACATAGCAACCGGTTCAGCAATTCGGATATACATTATTATGGGTTGTCACTCTTTCCACAATTATGCTGATTGTTCTTCAGCATAACGTTGCCCATCTTGGAATTGCAACAGGGCTCTGTTTGTCTGAAGCAGCAACAATATATCTAAAACCGTGGATATCAAAGTCTGTTTTATCATTTGCTGTCTTAGCTTCAGTCTCCACTTCGCTGGCAGAAATTCTTGGCGGGGCAATTGCTTTGAATATGCTCTTTTCGGTTCCTATAAAAATAGGAGCAATACTTGTGACTATTTTTGTAATGATCATGCTGTTTTCAAATTCCTATAAGAAAATTGAAAAATGGATCATCGGGTTTGTTTCAATTATCGGCCTTTCATTTTTATATGAATTATTCCTCGTAAAAGTTGATTGGCTGCAGACAGGAATAGCCTGGGTTAAACCTTCTATTGCCAAATGGATCTATTGTACTCATAATGAGTGTTCTGGGAGCTGTAGTTATGCCGCATAATCTTTTTCTTCACTCGGAAATAATTCAGAGCCGGCAATGGAATCTTCAGGATGAAAAAGTTATTAAAAAGCAACTTCGGTTTGAATTTGCAGATACTTTGTTTTCAATGATAATTGGCTGGGCTATTAACAGTGCAATGATCATTCTGGCTGCTGCAACTTTTTTTGCAAACAGCCAGAAAGTAGAGGAGCTTCAGCAGGCAAAAACACTTCTTGAACCTCTGCTTGGATCAAATGCTTCAGTCGTATTTGCTGTCGCCCTTCTTTTTGCAGGCGTTGCTTCAACCATTACCTCCGGGATGGCCGGCGGATCTATTATGTCAGGAATGATTGGGGAACCCTATAATGTAAAAGATAGTCATTCAAAGATCGGAATTTTAATCTCCCTTGTCGGCGCAGTAATTCTGATTTTCTTTATTGGAGATCCGTTTAAAGGGCTTATCTTGTCACAGGTATTCCTGGGGATTCAGCTTCCGTTTACAATAGCTATACAGATATATCTGACTTCATCAAAAAAGGTGATGGGGAAATATGCCAATAGCCGGTTTCTTGTAGGCTTGTTGTTATTTATTACAGGAATTGTTACATATCTTAATATTAAACTGCTTCTTGATTTTTTGAAGGGATAGAAGTAAAGAACAAAATTATGTCAGACAAACAGTATAATATAGGACTGGTATTAAGTGGAGGCGGAGCAAGAGGATTTGCACATCTTGGTGTGATTGAAGCATTAAATGAGGTCGGAATCCGTCCTGATGTAATATCCGGGACAAGCGCCGGAGCCATAATTGGAGTGTTATATGCCGACGGTCATACTCCAACGGAGATACTTAAAATGATGAATGGCGGCAGTCGTCTTGATTTTATGCGACCGGCATTGCCAAGGGAAGGATTACTTCAGATTAGCGGCATAATGAAAATTTTGAAATCATGCCTGAACTCGAAAAAATTTAAAGATCTTAAAATTCCTTTATTTGTAGCAGCAACTGATATGAATAACGGAAAAGCTGTCTATTTTTCTGAAGGCGATTTGCTGGATCCTGTAATTGCATCAGCAAGCATCCCTGTCCTGTTTCAACCTGTAAAAATCGATGATATCTCGTACGTTGACGGTGGTGTTCTTGATAATCTGCCTGTCAGGCCAATAGAAAATAAATGCAGAATCCTTATCGGTTCTTTCGTAAATCCTATAGGTTATATGGAAAAGGTCAGCGGTTTGATAAATATTGCTGAAAGAACATTTATGCTTAGCATGTCGAAAGAAATATATCGAAAAAACAAAAAGATTTGACCTTTTTATTGCTCCAATGGAATTAAGAAATTACAAAATTCTCGATCCTGAAAAAGCTTCTGAACTTTTTGATATTGGTTATGCAGCTACCAAGACAAAACTCAAAGAAACTGATATCGACAGCCTTCTTGGTTTAATATCCACAACAAACCGGTAAGTATTCAGTGCATTTCTGTTCACAGCACATCTTTACTTGCCGATCATGGAATAAAGATTCCTTATTTCAGCTTCCCACAGAGATTCATCAGGTGTTTCAAGGATGAGAGGCATATTATCCAATCTGTCATCGTTCATTAACATTCTGAAAACATCCTCTCCCAAAAATCCTTTTCCAATATTATCGTGCCTGTCGACCCTGGTGGCAAGTTCCTTCTTCGAATCATTTATATGCATGCCGCGCAGGTATTTGAACCCGATGATTTTATCAAACATATCAAACGTCTCCTTATATCCTTCAGGAGATTTAATATTATAACCAGAAGTAAAGGCATGACAGGTATCAATGCAAACACCAACCCTTGATTTATCATCAATTTTGTCAATAATAAATCTCAGCTGCTCAAATTTATGCCCCATATTTGTCCCCTGACCTGCAGTATTTTCTATAACTGCAGTTACACCTTTTGTTTTGTCAAGAGCAATATTAACAGATTCTGCAATGCGGCTGAGACATTCTTCTTCACTGATTGTTTTCAGATGACTTCCAGGGTGGAAATTCAGTCTGTCGAGGCCCAATTGTTCACATCGTTGCATTTCATCAAGAAAAGAAACTCTTGATTTTTCAAGAGGTTCCTTCTCGGGATGTCCAAGATTTATCAAGTAACTGTCGTGCGGCAAAATCTGAAAAGGTTTGAAATCATATTTCTCGCAATTATTGCGAAATGCATTAATACTTGTTTTGGTTAAGGGAGTTGAGAACCATTGTCTCTGATTTTTTGTGAAAAGGGCGAAAGCCTTTGCTCCTATTGCAAAAGCATTTAACGGAGCATTTTCTACTCCTCCCGAAGCACTTACATGTGCACCTATATATTTCATGGCTTTATTAATAATTTGATCCGGAAATTATAATTTTCAAGATGATATACAGATTGAAAGAATCTTTAAACAATATAACAAAAACTATTATCTTATGTTTATATTATAAATTTGAAAAAGTATAAGGATATTACTAATTTTGTAACGAACCTTTTAAACACAACAAGATAAATGGCAGAATTAAACAGTAGTATCCCACCGTTCCGGGAAAGAAAAAAAGCACACCGGTTGGTATGATTGTCACGTCAGTTGTTCTGGCCGTCGCCTTGTTTTTTCTTATTTATATGTATTTTGACAAGAAAAGCAAGATGATCGAAATGGAAACTGCCCTAACACAGGAGAAAGATTCCCTTGCCAATGAACTCAGACATATGGTCGTTGCTTTTGATACCCTTAAAACCAACAACGATACGTTGAAAGCAGGAATGGAGCAGCAAAAAAGCAAGATTGTCCAGCTGTTGTCTATTAATGCATCAAATGTCAGGTTGATAAATTCGTCTAAGAATGAGATCAGTACAATGAGAGAAATAATGAAAAGTTACATTGTCCAGATAAATTCTCCAATACAAGAAATAAGATGCTTACTTCAAGAAAATACTGAAATAAAACAGCAAATCACACAGGTCAGGAATACAAATACCGACGGAATCTGCCCCGCCGAGGCAAAGAGTGCGAGGTCCTTTTCGCATAGCGCAACAGGAAGTGCTTTCCGGCTGCGCTCCCTGATCGATGGCCTCCCAGCCCGTAATCTTACCAGCGCGGTCCGGCTCGACCGCCTGCTGATCCACCTGGTTGAGGACCGGGGTCATCAAGAACCAG
>CAVVGP010000257.1:0-4186 GCA_963747625.1 uncultured Bacteroidales bacterium
CAATACATGGAAAGAACCCGTTAACCTTGGCAGTGTTATAAATACTAACCGGAGATGAAATGTCGCCATTCATACATTTCGACGGGAAAACACTTTATTTCGCTTCCGACGGCAGGGTAGGAATGGGAGGATTTGATCTTTATGTTACCAGGCTGAATAATGACAGCACCTGGCAGGAACCGAAGAATCTTGGATATCCTATAAACACATTTAATGATGAGATGGGCCTTATAATTGAGGCCGGAGGACAAAAAGCATATTATTCCTCAGAAAGGGATAAATCAAAGGGAAAAGATATTTTTTCATTTAACCTTTATGAATCTGTAAGACCAAATCCCGTGTCTTATATGAAAGGTAAAGTCTATGATGGAGAGACAGGCAGGCTATTAACAGCTGATTATGAGCTGATTAACCTGTCTACAGGGAAGATAATAATAAGAAATGCAACTAATGATTCGGGCAGCTTCCTGGTTTGTCTGCCTTCAGGATATAACTATGGGATCAATGTCAGCAAGCCAGGTTACCTGTTCTATTCAGAAAATTTCATGCTTGAAGAGAATCATACGGTTTCAAAACCTTTTATTAAGAGAATTGTGCTTAATCCTGTAAATTAGGCGAAAAATGCAACTCTCAAACGTATTTTACGAAGTTGATTCCTGGCAATTGAAAAAGGAATCAATTACAGAACTCGATAATCTGGTGACCTGTTACAGAGAACAAAAACCTTATAATGGAGATTGGAGGTTATACAGATTCGACAGGATCAGAACAATATAATATGGCTCTATCTGAAAAGAGAGCCCTGTCGGTGGTAGACTATCTTATCAGGAAGGGAATTTCTGCAGAAAGGTTAAAATATAAAGGATACGGAAATACCTCGCCGCTTGGAGATAACGTGACTATTGAAGGCAGAAAATTAAACAGAAGGACTGAGGCAAAGATCATTGAACTAAAAAAATAAAAAGATGGCTGTCTATTTGTTAGGCAGCCATTTACTCTTCACTCTGATTGAATTCAGACACTGAATAAGAAGTATTCTCGATTTTATCATATCGCAATCATAGTATTCAGATATTTATTGATGTTAATGTTGGAGTTTATCAATACTTTTGCCGGAATTGAAAAGTATATCCCGGTGCCGGTAAGGCCATTGCATTCAACCGCTATTGAACCTTCCAACATTTCAATTAATTTCTTTGCCAGGGTAATATTGATAGCTGTATATGTATCATTATGTAGAAGGAGAGATTCATTCATATCTTCAGTATGAAGGAATTCTTTGCATTTGAAATAACCCTGGCCGGAGTCGAGAATATAGAAGTTTACTTTTTCATCCCTGAGAAAATATCCGATCTTAACATACCCTGATTTGGTGTTTTTTACTGAATTCTGGAACAGACTTCTAATAACCCTGTAAATCTTGTTCTTATCTAAAATGACTTCAGTAGAATCTGATAACTGAATCTCAGTAATGAGTTCAATATTCTTGCGACCTCCTTTTTGTAGTTCTTCCCTGAATTCCGAAAGAAGGTCATCAAGAAAACTATCGAGTTTACAAATTTTTGAATCCGATTTCGAATTACCCGTATCAATTATCGCTGAGTCAAGAAACTATCGAACAAGACTAATTAATTGTTCGCATGAATTTAAAATCTGGCTACTGAATTCTTCACGGTCCGAATTGTTGCAACAACTATCTTTCATCAGAAATGAAAATGCAACAATTGCATTCATATGGGTTCTCATCTCATGAGACATCCCTGTTAAAACCGTTGGACAATTTACCATTTTATTATTCGATGAATTCATATTTCCCCCATTAATCTGATCATCTGTAATAAGTCATTATCACTTTATGGAAACTATGTCTATTTCAGCTTCCATGAATTTTTACTTTAATCCCCTGATTATTTTTCTTGCATCCTCTTTATAAATGCCATTCTCTTTTTCAATGCTTTTTAGAAGTTGTTTTGCTTTTTCCGTTTCATCGGTATTAGGTAGCATAAAGCCAGATACCATTGTGCCTGGTCAATATAAAGGTTGTTTTTATCATCAATTACTCTTCCAAATGATTGTTTTGCTTCAGGATATTTTTTCTCTTCAAAATTTGAAACACCTTTTAATAATACCGACTGCATATCATTAGGTCTCTTTTCAAGTACTTTACTGAAAAGAATTGCTGCCTTTTCATAATCATGAGTATTATAGAATTCAACTGCAAGTGTAAAATCAGCATCATTTACCGACAGAGCCGATCTTTGGCTGGTTGGTGGTTCATAAACCTTATAATAGCGTTTCATGATTTTTTCACTGCTGAGATTTTTCCCGGGAAATAATGAAATGCTACCTATAAGAATTAGTCCTGCAATTGCAGCTGCATATTTAATGTAAGCTGTTCTGCCTGATGCCTTTACAGGTTTTTTTACCTCTTTCCGGCTATTTTCAATTTCAGCGAGTTTACTTCTTAATGACATTACATTATGGTTTTTCAGGATCAGATCTGTTTGTTTCCTGAAATTGACCTCATTTCTGAGATTCTCATTACCTTCAAGTTCCTTCTGGAACCATTGTTTCTCAGCATCACTCATCTCACCGGCATTATACCTCTCGATGAAATATGAAAAATCAATTGTTTTCATAGATTTATAAATATTATTTCATTATAAACACTTTACTCTTCAAAACCATTTCCAAATTGCTTAATATAATGCTCAGTAACGCAGTATATTATTTGCAATAATTGATTTATGAAGCAAACTGCAACCAATCTTTTATAATAAGAATCGGCTTATTATAAAACAACCATAAAACCAACCTCTTTTGCCAGTTTTGGCAAAAAACTGATTTTATTCTGATATTTTCAAAGCATTATTGGAGGAGGTGAAACTTTTATAATAGGATCACTATCTCCGCCACGTACGTAAATCATTTCTTCATTTGAGAGTGCAAACTCATCGAAAATGTCTTTTGTCAATTTTGAATTCAGGGTTTTCATAGTCTTTTTTATTAATCAGGGTAATTCATTAATTAGTTTCTATACTAATACATGTCGGAAAATGCTGTTTTGTGACACGAAAAAATCAATTATTTTTGAAATATTTTTTTATGCACACATAATCAGATAATTAGAACACACCTATTTTTCACTTAATAATTAATTTAATTTGGAATTATTATCTTTAGCCCGAATATATCAATGGGGAATCTCTTAAATGATGAAGTCTGTTTATGAATTTTAGCAAACAAATTTATCGATTTGTTATAATATGCATATTTTTTTCTGCAGGCTGGATTCATTCATTGCCGGTCATGGGGATAGCACTATGTATGAATAATTTTACCGTGAATGATTCTGAAAGATTTTCTCATGATTATCAACTTAATAAATCATCCAGGGAAGTCGTAATTCTAAATGACTCTCCAAAAATACCCTTCAGAGTGCAATTAACGGAAGTGCCACTGCACAGAGCAGACTTTTAATTAATAAAATAAATGAGAGACTAAGTTCCGGTGGCATCAGCGATTCAATCGCATCTGAATCTGATTACTTAATAGGAATTTATTATTTGCTGACGAAGGATTTTAATGAATCAGTTCACTCTCTGGGAAAATGTATTTCTTATAAAGTCAAAAATAGTGAATACGATGAACGTTATGCAAAAGCTCTTTATAACCTTGGCCTGGCATATTTTAATCTTGGCGATTTTAACAAACATGAACAATATTCATCAGAATCTCTCGAAGTTGAAAAAAAATTAAATGGTGCTTCCAGTCCGGTTCTGACGAATATATACCTGAGTCTTAGTACGGCATACCTCGAACTGCAGGAATACGATAAGGCCTTGAATTAACAAATTATGCTTTAGCTATCGCAAAAAGTAACCCGGAAAGCGTTTCAGTTGAGTCAATTGCCCAGCTTTATGAAAATTTAGGAGTTTGTTATAGCCGGCTAGCTGATTTTTCCAAAGCTAAGATTTACCTCGACAAGACTGAATCGATGTATAAACAGTATAAAATCAGAGTCAGTGACAACTATATTAACCTGATGAACAGTTCTGCAATAACATATGGAGCCCTGGGACTGACTTCCGAATCAGGGGAATACTATAAAAAGGTAATACCAATTGCAATTGCCATTAATTCGCCGCTGGCCTATAATATTATAAATAGTTATTCAATATTCCTG
>CAVVGP010000258.1:0-9828 GCA_963747625.1 uncultured Bacteroidales bacterium
AAGATGAAAATTTTCGGGAAAAGAACACTCTTAATTTCATTGCTGCTAATATTCAGTACTGCAAGCTTGTTTGCTGCCGATAACACCCATATTGATTCCGGAGCTACGGCATGGATGCTTACATCTACAGCCCTGGTCCTGCTCATGATCCCGGGTCTGGCTATGTTCTATGGAGGCCTTGTGCGTTCAAAAAACGTGCTTGGAACAATTATGCATAGTTTTGTGGCAATGGGGATTATAAGTGTCCTGTGGGTTATTGTAGGATATAGCATGTGTTTTGGTGGAAATATCCTGGGTGGATGGTTCGGGTGGAATAAAGATTACTTCTTCTTAAAAGGGATCGATACAAAAGTTATGGATGCCGGAATTCCTGAATACGTCTTTACTATGTTCCAGGGTAAGTTTGCGATAATAACTCCTGCACTTATTGCCGGTGCATTTGCTGAAAGGGTAAATTTCAAAGCCTATTGTTTTTTTATTGCTATCTGGAGTTTACTGGTATATAATCCTATCTGCCATTGGGTATGGAGCACAGATGGATTTCTGTTTCATCTCGGGGCAAAAGGTGCAATCGATTTTGCAGGAGGAACAGTTGTACATATTTCTGCTGGTGTAAGCGGACTTGTTGCAGTATTATTTCTTGGAGCACGACGGGGATATCCTTACCAGGTCATTCGTCCTAATAACATGGTGATTACTATGTTAGGAGCAGGACTTCTTTGGGTGGGCTGGTTTGGATTTAATGCAGGCAGCAGTATATCTTCAGGATTAAGCACGGCACAGGCTCTTACAGCCACGCAGGTTGCGGCTGCCACAGGTGCTCTTTCATGGATACTGATCGAAAGTTTTCACCAGGGAAAAGCTACGGCTCTCGGCTTTGCATCCGGGATTCTGGCGGGACTGGTTGCTGTTACACCGGCAGCAGGTGTGGTTCAGCCCTATGGTGCAATGATACTTGGTTTCCTGGCATCACTTATTTGCTATTCGGCTATTCAGCTGAAAAATAAACTGGGTTACGATGACAGCCTTGATGCTTTCGGGATTCATGGCGTTGGAGGTATTGTCGGAGCTCTCCTGCTTACATTTTTCATTCGTCCTTCGTGGTTGCACGACGCAGCAGCTGCTGCAGGAGGAACATGGTCAGTATGGAGCCAGTTTGGTGTACAGGCACTTGCTGTTTCTATTGCAATTGTTTATGCTGCATTAATGACTTTTATAATAATCTTTTTACTGAACAGGTTCATTAAATTTAAATCGTCAGAAGATGATGAAATGGCCGGCCTCGACAGGGCTTACCATGGGGAAAGAGGATATGGCATGTTAAATCCCAGTTAATCAGATAATTTTTATACATCGAAAAATGAAACTAATAACAGCAATTATCAGGGAAGTTCAGCTCGATAAAGTCCGTGAGGCATTGATTGAAGCTGATATTAAAAGGATTACTGTAAGTCGTGTTTCGGGACATGGACAGCAGAGAATTGAAGAAATGTACAGGGGGCAGATTATTATTCCCGATCTGATTCCTAAAATAAGAATTGAAATAGGTGTTAATGATGCCTTTGTTGATATAACCGTTAATGCAATACTAAAATCAGCCCGTACCGATGGAGTTGGAAATGTCGGCGACGGAAAGATTTTTATAACGCCACTCGAAGAATGTATCAGAATAAGAACCGGGGAGCGCGGAGGTACAGCGATTTAATTTTTTTTAATATTTAATAGTGTTGCCCGGACCGGTAAAGTCCGGGTTTTTTATTTCTGAAGTTGATATAATGACAAAGCAAAAAGGCTATATATTTATATGTTAAAAATGATTAAATACATGAAATAGAGATTATCATTAGCTGAGAGCAAGGAGATTTTTGACTAAATTTAGATTCTCTTATTTAATCATAAACTTCAATTATTCAATTATTATGGGTCAGGAAAGTGATAAAAGGAAAAATCCACTAAGCAAAGGTCTGACAAGACGTAGCTTTCTGGGAACAACAGCAACTGCTGCTGCTGCATTTACTATTCTTCCGCGTTATGTTATGGGTGGTAAGGGTTATACTGCTCCAAGTGATATTGATCAATGTTGCCGGCATTGGTGTTGGAAGCCAGGGCGGCGGAGATATTCAGCAGATTTGTACGCCTGATGTCCCTGATTGTGAGGCCTAAAAGAAATTTTGATGGCAGTCCTATGACAAAGGAACAGATTGCAGCTCAGGAAGCAAGAATGGCTGAGATGATGAAACGAATGGCACCTAAAGGCGGAAAGCCGGGTGCGAACACAAATGCAATCGTACAGATGGGCGCTGCAGGAAAGGGCAATCCTATAAAGCTTGCAAACATATATGCTCTATGTGATGTGGATTCCGATTATGCAGGATATATTTTCAAAGGATATCCCAAGGCTAAAATATATAATGACTGGCGGGAACTTGTTGGATAAAGAGAAATCAATTGATGCTGTTGTAATAGGCACTCCCGATCATAACCATGCAATGATAGCCGCTGCATTTATGCGTGCCAAGAAACATGTGTATGTCGAGAAACCAATGGCAAAGACTATTTTTGAAGTCCGTAAACTTGCTGCCCTGGCAAAAGAGACCGGAGTAGTTACTCAAATGGGAAACCAGGGACATGCCACAGAGGGTACAAGGAAAACTGTTGAATGGATCCAGTCAGGAGTAATTGGAACGGTAAGAGAAGTTCAGCTATCAACAAATCGTCCGATGGGATTCTGGCCCCAGGGTGATTTGAAAAGACCTGAAGGTATGCCTGTTCCTAAAAATCTGAATTATGATGTATGGTTAGGTCCGGCTCCCGATAAACCTTATAATCCGAAAACACTACATTTCAACTGGAGAGGACTTTGGGATTATGGTACAGGTGCTATGGGTGATATGGGCGCTCATATTTTTGATGCTCCTGTATGGGCTCTTAATCTGGGATGCCTGTAAAATCCAGGCTACAAGTTCCCCTTACAGTACTGATTATATGCCTCTTTGTGAAATGGTTACATATGAGTTCCCAGCCCGTGGAGATATGCCGGCTGTGAAAGTTACATGGTGCGACGGAGGACTGAGGCCCCCCACGACCTGACGGACTTGAAGCTGGCAGGGCAATGAAAGATGCCACATATTACGGAGAGAAGGGGATAATTACTCATGGCAGCCATGGTGCTATGCCTGAGCTTATTCCGGCTAATGAAAATTTCAAAGGTCCTGATGCATGGCTGCCACGTACAGGTAATATTTTCGAGGACTGGATTGATGCTATAAAAAATGGTAAAAAATCGTGTAATGATTTTTCCATTTCATCAAAAGTCACTGAAATAATGTTACTGACTAATATTGCTGTAAAACATCAGCTTGATGACATCACTCTTGAATATGATTCTGACAATATGAAGATCACAAATCTTCCGGAAGCCAATAGTTTGTTTCAGTACGAATACCGTAAGGGATGGAGCCTTTAATCTGATAAGTAATATAAATTAACATAACTCTAAAAAATAGAATATGGAAAACAAGAACAATTCAAAAAAGAGTCTCTCAAGGCGTAAGTTCCTGGGGAGCACTGCAACAGTTGCTGCTTTTTCTATGATGCCTATTAATCTGTTCGGCAAAAGTTCACCTCTTTCTAAAAGTCAGACAGGTACGGCAATAGACTCAAATTTTGGAGGGGTTCAGATTGGTACAATAACGTACAGCTGGCGCAGTATGCCTGGCGGAGTTGATAATATTATTAAATATTGTAAAGAGACGGGTATCAACTCGATTGAATTAATGAGCGATGATGTTGAGGGATATCTTGGAGCTCCTGAGAATCCTATGATGGCAATATTCAAAGCACTGCCGCCTCCTCCGAAAACTCCGGCAGGAACCGCCTCCTTCAGCCGGTTTTAAAATGCCGGAATTGACAGCAGAACAAAAAGCCCAGATAGAAAAATACAACAAGGATATAAAAGCCTGGCGACTGGCTTTGCCGATGTCAAAATATGAAGATGTTAAAAAGTTGTTTGATGATGCAGGGATAAAAATTCATATTATAAAATTTTCACCCGCACGATGGTCTGATGAGGAGATTGATTATGCTTTTAAAGCCGCTAAGATATTGGGAGCCAAAGGTGTAACTGAAGAACTTGGAATGGAAGCCGTAAAGAGACTTGCTCCCTTTGCAGAAAAATATGGATTATATGCAATATTCCACACCCACATGCAATTTGCACAACCCGGGTTTCAGCTATGATCCATTCATGGCTATTTCTCCGGCAGTAATGTTTAATTTCGATTCAGGACACTTTTTTGGTTCAACAGGACGGCATCCGAACACAATAATTGAAAAGTATCACGATCGTATTGTAAGTATCCATATTAAGGACAAAACCGGTCCAAAAACTGATCCGCCAAATACAAATCAGGTATGGGGCCAGGGAGAATGTCCGCTTGAAGATATTCTGCTTCTGTATAAAAGAAAAGGGATGGCCGATCTTTGCTGATATCGAACTTGAATATGATATTAAGCCATGGTCTAATGCAGTGAAAGAGGTTAAGACCTGTCTCCATTATGCACGACAAATACTGATTTAAAACCAGATCAGTATAAATATTAAATCCCGGCCGGTATAAAAACAGGCCGGGATTTTTAATTCCTCCGGAACCAAAAAAATACAATCTGATTATTATGCATACCAAGGTCTTTCACGTTTCCCAAGACTTCCAAGTATATCAATTGTAGTATTTACATCTTCAACCACCTGGAAATCATACATGCCAAGACAAATAAAATCGGCTCCGTTTTCATACGCCCAGCGTATACCGTCAGACGGCTGTATTGAACCTGCTGCCAGCACCTTAAAGCCAAAAAGCGGTACGTCAACCGATCTGAAAGTCTCAATAGTCTGTTTATAAAACTGATCCCACATATTGTCATTCCATTGATTGCGATCGGTTATCGGTGTGGTTGGATAATTTGGATATTCTTTCCTGTATTCAGGCGGAGTGACTGACCAGTAATTATCGTGATGAAAAGTCTTAAAGTAGTAATCTGGTTTTACACCTGCACCAATAGACGCCTGGATACTTTTTATTGAATGTGCACCGACACCTGCAACAAGACCCTGGCTGCGGATGTATTCAACAGTTTTCAGCAAAACATCAATTGCATTGGTTTTTGCTAGTCCGTCAACATTCTCTCCCTGGATATAAATAAAATCAGCGCCGTCATCCACTGCCTTTTTAACAGGAGCGAGCCTGTCATCGGGCTTGCCAATGGAGCACTGACAATTGTTCAGCATTTTACTGCCTGTCTCTTTTTTGTATTCATTAAAAGCCTTGTACTGGAATTCAACAAGGTTACAAAAATTAATACCTGCTGCTTCAGCTATTGCCCATGTTTCCTTCATCTTTTTTTCGGTGAACCAGTGCTTGCTGAGCTCACCGACATAAGTGAGATCCCTTGAATGGGACCATCCACCCATTGGGTTGCATCCTATTACAAGCCTGCTGATCTCATATTTCCCCAACTTACCTTTTGGAAGAACACCTTTGAGTTTCTTTAAAGAAGCCTTTGCTTCCTCAGTAAGATAACCCTGATCTTTTGATAAAAAACGGGCAGCTCCTGATGCGATTGAAAAACTGCCAGCTAAGGGAAGCATTGCCAATCCTTTCAGCAAATTTCTTCTTGTCGTTGATACTAAAGGTCTATTTTCCAAGGCTTTATTTTTCATTTTATCGATATATTTAATCATTCGGGTACACAAGATATTATAATAATAATTTTAAAGCAAGCAAAATAATCAAAGAGTTTAAACACCTTAAAATCTTATTTTTAGTCCTATGCCATTTGCTGATGCCATGCCTTTAAAATTAACCAGTTCAGCCTCAATTCCAATATGCCTTTCTTTTGACTTTCCTATTGCCAGTAAAGGAATTCCGACAGCCATTATTCCTAGTCCCGTAAACATCACATCCCGGTATGTCCTTACCTTGCCTGCATTCGGTTCTCTGTCAGCATTATCATTGTACGATTTCCAATACAAAATATTCCCGGCAAAAAGAGTCAGGCCACCTAAAACAGTTAATGCTGTTCCGATTCTCTGCATGTTCTTATCCTTCTTTAAGGCATCGGCATATAAAGTGGAGCTTCTTCCCTGGGCGTAAATTGAAAATGTGAAAATAGTAAGCAATGAAATTAGTATCAGCGTTTTCATAATCTGTCTTTTACAAGAAGCAAGAGTTACAGATATCAAAGTTAAACTTTTATACCGATTCGGAATCTCTCAAATGTTTAAAACCAGTCTCAAAGATTATGTATAGCCTTTGCTAAACATAAGGTTTCCTGATTACATTCAGATTGCAAAGCCTGATCTCACCATATATTAAAATATTGTATGATTTTTTACCTGCAAATATTTTTCTATCAATCTGTTCTTTAAATATATTTTGTTCAAGAAAAGTGTAATTCTGGCATTAAAATTGTAACTTTAATTTTAACCTGAAGATGTAAAGTTTAAAACAGTCTAAACAAAATGAAAACTAAACTATTTTTTTTGATTTTACTGTCAGGTTTCTGTTTTAACGGTATTACGGCACAAGAGAAAAGCCAGAAGATAACAATCAGGGGAACTGTTCTGAATGCTGAAAAGGAACCCATTGTAAGTGCAATAGTAATGATCGATGGTAAGAAGACTAAGACAATAACCGATTCTAAAGGAGATTATAAAATCAGGGTTGTGCCTACAGCCTCAAAAATTGGGATCTTCACTTTTGGTTATGGAATTCAGGAAGAAAATATAAATGCAAGAAGCCTGATTAATTTTAAATTTGAAAACCAGCCATCATGGATTCTGCATGGCAGTGGTGGTGGTATTTCGGTATTGAGTAGCCGAAAAAATTCTTCCGGAGAGGAACCGGTAAATGTCGGATATGCCCATCTGAAAAAGAAAGATGTCACAACAGATATTGATTTTATTGACGGCACAGATAAAAAATATGCCTCATACAATTCGGTGATTGAAATGATCCTAAGGGGAGTATCCGGCGTCAGGAGACAAGGGAATGGTATAGTATTACAAAATTCTGCCAATCTTTTTGGTGCAGTTTCGCCACTTATAATAGTTGATGGCATGACAGGGTGGTCACTAAATGATATACAACCTGCGGAAGTTAAATCAATATCAGTACTAAAAGGAACAGCAGCGGCAATTTATGGATCCAGGGGATACGGTGGGGTAATAATAATAGAAACCAAAACCTATGATGAGTACTAAGTGATCTTATTGATTACCTGTATTTTTCTGATCTGACTGGATCCTGTTTTCCCTTTTTAATTTTCAGTTATCATGCTTATTCCCTGAATAAAGAAACTGCTTCTTTCATAAGTGATGATATTGGCAGTCCCTGGGGACATACCTCTTCACATTCTTTACATTCGGTGCATTTACCTGCTTTGCCGTTTATGCGTACATAACCTGTCAGCCAGGGGTTTGAATCATTCCAGACAGCAGCATTGTTAAGGGCGGCAAGTACATCAGGGATATCAACTCCCGAATTGCATGGCATACAGTAACGGCAATCGGTACAATCTGCTTTTATTTTTGTATCCATTGCATTCCGCAATTTGTCAAAAATCAACAATTCATCTTTGCTGAGGGAATTCGGCATTCCGTCATCGGCAACCCTGATGTTTTCCACTACCTGTTCCATGCTGTTCATACCTGAAAGAAGGCTTGACACGCCGATATCGTTCCATACAAAACGCAATGCCCATTCTGCAGGACTCCTTTTAATCGCAGATCCATTGAAAACTGTCATCATTTCAGCAGGAAGTTTATGGGCCAGTTTACCCCCTTTTAACGGCTCCATCACCACAACACCTATTCCCTTGTCAGCTGCATATTTAAGGCCCTTATATCCTGCCTGGAAATTTATATCCATATAATTATACTGTATCTGGGAATAAGTCCAGTCATATTCATCGCAGATCCTTTTAAAATCATCTGCCTGACCATGAAATGAAAAAGCAGGAAAACGGATCTTCCCCTCTGCCTTCTTTTTGTCGAGAAACTCACGTACCCCCAGGTTTTTCATCATGTCCCACACTTCGCCATTAAGACCATGAAGCAGATAGAAGTCTAAATAATCTGTTTTGAGCCTTTCTAACTGTTCTTTCAGATAAGTACCCATCTGCTCTTTCTGACGAAGTTGAAAAAGAGGCATCTTTGTAGCAAGATGCACTTTTTCTTCCCCATCCACCGGAAAGGGCTTCCCCGACAAAAGGCTCGCTTTCTCCCCTTTGTCCGAAAACGGCTGCATGATAAAAATAGGCAGTATCAACATAATTTACTCCATGGTCAATTGCATAATGGAGTAACTGGGTTGCTTTTGGATAGTCTATCTTTTCAGATTTATGATCTAAAACCGGTAACCGCATACATCCAAATCCGAGAACCGAAAGATCAATACCTGTCTTACTAAGTTGCCTGTATATCATAAATTACCTCCTGTTTTTATTAAAATTCTTTATGCCATAATAAGCGTGTGAAAGTACTTCAATATTGCCTTCAAAGATTAATTTTCATATAATTTTTGATTCCTGTGTCCCGAATGATACAGAATCAGTAAAAATATATATCAGAACCTGCAATAAGCTGACAGTATATTTACCAGATAAAGTTAATCTCAAAAAGTTCTTATTTTACAAGGTGTATTATTTATATTTTCTTTTGGCGGATAATATCTATTTTTGATATTCAGAATAAATTATTTATTGAAAGTTCCTGATGGCTCAATCCGGGAATTCCGTTATAAATATTTTATTGTATTGTTGAATATAAAATGTTCTAAACAATCATTCTTATGGAAACAGTAGCCCAGATTCAAAAGTTAAAAGAACCCAAACAGCTCAGTCAACGAATCAAATGGTTACGTGATTATTATTTCTCGGGTACCGGCAGGAAATGGAATAATGAGTTTTCTTCCTGGACAACCGGAACGCCCTGGGACATTCAGTATGATGAGCTCACGTATTATATAGTTCCGGAAACCTATCCTTTTCTTGAAACTTTTAAATCTTCCATAAAGCAGGCTTCACGAAGAGTCTCCATTCCTTATGATTTTTATTCCATGAGCCTTCCTGAACGTAAGGCATGGTTCCTGAAAGAGGCGATGGAAAATTATGTTCCGCAGGAACTTCTTCCCGGCGACCTTATAGCAGGCGGCCGATTTAATCTGATGTCTTCGATGTGCTGGACTGAGCAGGAAACAAAGGACGTCAACAAGTTAATATATGGTAAAAATGGTTCCAGGGCAAAAATGAAATGGTTCCACAATCATGGTTATGGGAATTCCGGGGCCACTTCAGGTCATATAATTCCTGGTTATGAAAAAGCTTTAAAGATTGGATGGAAGGGAATCCACGGCGAAATAGAAAGCTATTATGAAGATCTCACACCGACAGAGAAAGAAAGTTCAAAAGGTGCCCAGTTCAGGGCTATGATGACTGCAGCAACAATTCCCTTAGGGTTAGCTCAGAAATATAGTGCACTCGGTATCAGAAAGGCCGAAAACGAAAATGATAGAGTCCGCAAAAAGGAATTGTTTCAGATGGCAGAAAATCTTAAAAAAGTGCCATGGGAACCTGCCGGTACTTTCTGGGAAGCCGTTCAAGCTCTCTGGTTGACACACATGCTTGTGATGAGCGATGAAAATTATCCGGGCCCCGGAGTTTCCTTTGGCAGGATAGATCAGTATTTATTTCCATACTGGGAAAAATCTTTACTTGACGGTATGGACCGCGAGTTTGGAAAAGAAATTCTGAAAACTTTCTGGATACATG
>CAVVGP010000259.1:0-9234 GCA_963747625.1 uncultured Bacteroidales bacterium
ACCTTTATGATATCTATAAAGACTGGGTTCTGGTCATTGCTGCATATGATTGTGGTCCGGGAAATGTGAATAAAGCCATTAAGCGATCAGGCAATAAGAAGGATTACTGGGATATCTATTACAGGCTTCCAATGGAAACCAGGGGATATATTCCTCAATATATTGCTGCAGCTTATGCAGTTACCTATTATCAGGAGCATAACCTTCAACCATTGCCGCTGAATATTCCTGTTGCCACCGACACTATAATGGTAAATAAAGATATTCATCTTGCACAGATTTCAGAAGTAATGGGTATTCCTCTAGGAGAGCTCCAGGCACTTAATCCTCAGTATCGTACAGGTTTAGTTCCAGGATCTTCAAAACCTCAGTCACTTACCCTTGCCAATGAATCATCTCGGAGATTTCATTGATCTGACTGACACTATAAGGCAATATAAACCAGATGTTTATTTAAAGAAAGCGACCCTGTATAGCCGATCCTACCAGATCTTATATTACAACAAATATTAAAGGTAAAACCAAATTAATTTATACTGTAAAGGATGGAGATAATATTGGTTTCATTGCCGAATGGTATAAAGTTGGACTGACGGATCTGAGAAACTGGAATAATATTTACCGTAACAATATAAGTGTTGGCCAAAAACTGGTTGTTTATGTGGATCCTGCAAAATCTGACTATTATTCGAAGATCAATACCATGGAGTTTGCTGATAAACAGGCATTGGTTGGCAAGACAGCACTGCCAACCAGCCTCAGGCAACATCAATCGGGCCTGGTGAAATAGATGGAGACTATATCATATATACAGTTCGCAAAGGAGATTCTATCTGGGATATTGTAAAGATGTTTGATAACGTTACAACAACACAGGTACTTGTCATTGAATAATATAACTGATCCGGGTAAAATAAAGGTTGGGCAGAGGTATGAAGATCAAGAAAAAGACTGATTCTTTTTTAATATATGCGCCCTTTAAGGTCATTCTTGTTATTATTGATCTTTCTGGCCTGTTTTACCGGTCTTCATTATATAATTCATACAAATAAGCTTTTTCCTTCAATTAATGAATTTATTCCACCTGATGTTATAAGGAATTTAATGTCAGGGAATAAAAACGTCTCTGGGATACCAAAAGATACTGTCAGAATATTACTGCCAGACACAACTGAAGCTAAAAATTCTTTGCCTGTCAACCATCCGAAACCATTAAGCTTTCCATTACAAAGCTTTCTTGACTCTCTCAGAAATTCCAAAGGACAGGTAAGGGTAATTTATTATGGCGATTCCCAGATTGAAGGCGACCGGATCACATCGTATTTGCGGAACATATTAAGAAAGGGAACCGGGGGAACAGGTCCTGGCTTATTCTTGCCTTTGATGCCGGTAATGTATACTAAATCAATATGGTTAAGATCATCACAAAACTGGAGAAGGTACAATTATCTTTCGTATAAAGCCGGAGAAATATCACACAGGAGCCTTGGTCCGTTTATGGCAATTTGCCGGTATCTGCCCGAAGGAGAAACATCATCGGACCCAGTAAAGGCATATGTGAGGATCAGGCCTTCGAACGTTGCAGATAGTGCTTCTGCAGTGTACAATATAATGAGGATATTCTATGGGAATACATTCGGTAATGTTAAAGTTACAGTCAAAGGGGATGATATTAAACTATTTGCAGATACGCTCACCAGGGGCAAGGGATTTAATGAGATCAGATGCTCTTTAAAGGGCAACAGGAAGATAGATATAGAATTTGAAGGGAAAGTAAGTCCCGATATCTATGGCATAAGCATTGAAAGCGAAACAGGAGTAATTGTTGACAACATTCCCCAGCGTGGAAGTGCTGGTCTTGAATTTACAATGGTCGACAGTACTAATCTCAGAGATTCATTTAAAAAACTTTCTCCCGATCTGTTTATTCTTCAATATGGATTGAATATTGTAAAGAATGTTAAAGATAATTATTCATATTACCAGAGAGGATTAATCAGACAGATTTCCCTGCTTAAGGCAGTTTCACCACAAACCCCGATAATAATTGCAGGTGTTACGGATATGGCAGGCAGTGCTGGTGATAGTATTAAATCGTACAGCAATATACCTGCAATTATTGATGCACAGGTTAAAGCCGCACAGAAGACCAATGAAACTTTCTGGAATTCGTACCGGGCAATGGGCGGTAAATCATCTATTATTAAATGGGCAGGAACGAAACCTCCCCTGGCCCAGAAAGATTTCATCCACTTTACCTATGCCGGTGCAGATACACTTTCAGCAATGCTGGCATCTTATTTATTTGATGTCGGGAATAGAGATACTGTCGGGCAATCATTAGCTTCTGCTATGCTTGTGTATGTAAGAATTGCTCCACGTGTTATTATGGACAAACCAGTGACAGTTGTCGGAAAAGCAAGTTTTGTGAAATCACTGTTATTTTCATTGTTAGATTTTAATCCCGATAAGCCATTTATTTTTACTACATCTGCTTTCTGGATATTCTTACTTTTTGTCCTTGCAGGATATAGCCTTGTTTATAAGAAAATACTGATCAGAAATGTGTACTTGTTTTTGGTGAGTCTGTTTTTCTATTATAAAGCCGGAGGTCTATTTCTGTTCATCCTGATATTTGTCACAATAATTGATTACAGCTGCGGTTACCTGATATTCAAATCAAAAAGGAAAGCTTCAAGACGTTTCTTTGTTCTCCTGAGCATAATCTCGAATCTCGGACTTCTGGGGTATTTTAAATATACAGGTTTTGTCATAAATACAATCAATGAGATATTTGGAACTCATTTAAGGGTATATGACCTTCTTTCGGTTTTATCAAATTCTGTTCTGGGAACATCTTTTGATATAAGCTATATAATCCTTCCGGTCGGTATTTCCTTTTTTACCTTTCAGTCGCTAAGTTATACCATGGATGTCTACCGGAGAAAAATGGAACCGGTAAGGAACATTATTGATTTTGGTTTTTATGTTTCATTCTTTCCGCATCTTATTGCCGGTCCTATTGTACGAGCTTCGGTTTTCATTCCACAGATTTACCAGGAGTTCAGACTTTCGAAGCATGAATTCAGCCATGCTATCTATATGATCTCAAAGGGATTAATTAAAAAAATCGTAATTTCCAATTTCATTGCTCTTAATCTTGTTGACCGCGTATTTGATGCTCCTTCGATCTACTCAGGCTTCGAAAATCTGCTTGCGATATATGGCTACGGATTGCAGATTTACTGTGATTTTTCGGGTTACACTGATATTGCAATTGGTATTGCATTGATTCTTGGATTCAGATTACCGGTGAACTTTAATTCACCATACAAAGCCAAAAACATAGCGGATTTCTGGAAAAGATGGCATATATCTCTTTCTCAATGGCTTCGCGACTATCTCTATATATCTTTGGGCGGAAACAGGAAAGGGAAGATCCGTACTTATTTCAATCTTATGATCACTATGCTTCTTGGCGGATTATGGCATGGTGCATCACTGAAATATGTTATTTGGGGAGGATTGCATGGTATTGGACTGGTATTTAACAAGATATGGAATTCAATCTTCAGAAAATCGTTGAAAACAGGATGGATTGGACGGATACTTGCAGTTTTTATAACCTTTCAGTTTGTAAATTTTTGCTGGATCTTTTTCAGGGCACCCGATCTGGATAGTGTGAAGATTATGCTGAAACAGATATTTGAAAATTTTTCTCCCGGCTCATATATGACAGTTCTTCCGGCATACAGTAATACCTTGTTGCTTATGGCTGTTGGTTATATTATCCATTTCCTCCCTGAAAAGACTAAAGAAGCATACAGGGGATTGTTTATAAAAATCCCTCTGGCTGCTCAGTTTGCGATAGTTATGCTGGTCGCAATACTGCTATTTCAGATGAGGACGACTGAAGTTATGCCGTTCATATATTTCAGGTTCTGAACTTTTTGCTTGTTGCTTGTTTTTTCTCCGTGGTCCTCTGTGTCTTCTCTGTGTAACTTTGTGTCAGTTCTTATTTTTTTGTTACACAGAGAGCCACAGAGGAAACACAGAGAGCCATAGAGAAAAACCGGAATATTAAAGGTATATATTGGAATCTCTCATACCTTTTACAAATGGTGCAATCGCCCGGTCATAAATACCCTGTACATATGCAATAGCCATACCGTAGTTGGTAACCGGCACTCCGGCTTTAATTGCAGGCTGAAGCCTGTTATGAAGTTGTCTCCTTGTTATCATGCAGCCACCGCATTGTATAACAAGAGAGTAGTCAGTTATGGGTCTGATAGTAGCATCAAGGCCTGCTATGACATCATACTCGATCTTTTTACCTGTAAAACTGGTTATCCACCTTGGAATTTTGGTCCTTCCGATGTCATCACATGAGACATGATGAGTACATGATTCAAGCATAAGCACCCTGTCGCCATCTTTCAATTCAGATATCTTCGGAGTGCCTTTCAGATAATTATCGAAATCACCTTTGAATCTGGCGAGCATGATACTAAAACTGGTAAGTGGGATATCAATGGGAATGGATGCATCTGCTTTTACAAATACCTGGGAATCGGTAATTGCCAGGGCTGGTTTTATCCTGGTTTTTTTCAGGAATGCATCAACTTCCCTTTCTTTTAAAACTATGGCAACAGCCTCATTGTCAAGGATATCTCTTATGGCCTGCATTTGTGGAAGAATGAGCCTTCCGGCGGGTGCCTCAATATCAATGGGGGTGATCAGAATTACAATATCACCATAACTTATAAGATCGCCAAGTAACGTTGGAGTTTTAAATGAATACTCAGGAATTGAGCTCCTGATAAGAGTTATCAGTTCTTCATAATTTCGTTTGTCTGCAGAGGAAAATTCTAACAATGCATTGCCGGTAAGACTAAGGACCTTATGCTGAAATTCGGCTGTAGGCGGTAGAAGGTCAGATTTACTGTGTATAATAATATATGGAAGATCGTGGTCATCAAATTTTTTTACAAGCTCATCTTCAGATTTTCCCCATGAGTTATCAGTTATAACAATAAGAGCCAGATCGACAGTCTCAAGAGTCTTTAATGTCCGGTCAACTCTTTTTTCCCCTAAGTCACCGGAATCATCTATCCCTGCAGTATCTACAAGAACAACTGGTCCAAAATCTGTTATTTCAAATGATTTTTTTACTGGGTCAGTTGTAGTTCCTGCAAGGTCAGACACTATGGCAATTTCCTGGCCTGCAAGACAATTGATCAGGCTGCTTTTTCCGTTATTACGACGGCCATAAATGCCAATATGCGGTTTTGACTCTCTTCCTTTGGTAACCATATTCGGAAATTTGTTGCAAAATTAGTGATTTTTTATGATGATGCTTATTTCAGATCATCCAGTGAAAACCCTAATTTTAACAGGTTTCCGGGTTCAAGAATGGATTTAAGTTTTATATCATCAATTACTTTCAGAATGTTGTTCGCTTCAAAGATGTTTATTTTCTTCTCTTTCATAATGGCAGCAAGTTCAGCCGCTTTGTGATATCCTGTATACGGACTCAACGCCGTAGTAACTGAGGGACTATTGATAACAGCTTCATAACCTGCTGTTTCATTGATTAACAGGCCTGAAAACAAATTATTAAATAAAGAAATGTTACATGAAATAAGCAGATTAATACTTTCAATAACAGCGGATCCTATTACCGGAATGTATGCATTAAGTTCTAATGTTCCCTGTCCGCTAAGAGAGGAAATAAGAACATCGTTGGAATATATTTTGTGAGCTGCTGAAATGACAAATTCAGGTATAACCGGATTAATTTTGCCTGGCATAATTGAACTTCCAACCTGCCGGTCAGGAATTGAAATTGTTCTTTCTCCGGCCAGGTCCGATGCCAGAAGCCTTAAATCTGATGATATTTTTTCAAGATTTACGGCATGGGCTTTTAATGTTGCATGAATCTCAACCCATTTGTCCAGGTTGGAAGTAGCATCTGACAGATTTTCACTGTGCGCAATAGGAAGTCCTGTCAGTTTACGGAGTTCCGGTACAACTTCCATTATGAAAAACCTCGGAAGCGATAACCCGGTACCTGCTGCACCTCCTCCAAGATTCACCTGTTTAATTCGTTCAGAACATTTTGTAACCCTCCACCAGTCACGCGAAAGTGCCTCATTGTAAGTGCTGAATAAATTTCCGAATGAAGTAGGTATAGCGGCCTGCATCTGAGTATATCCCGGACGAAGCTTCTCCCTGTTTTTTCTTTCAAACTCTTCCACCTTCTGACGGAGTATATTAATTTTTTCTTCCAGGGAAAGCAGAAGATTCATAACGGTTATAGTAAGCGCTGTAGGGATTACGTCATTCGTCGACTGGTAGATATTCGCATGTTCAAGAGGATCAATAAAATTGTACTCACCGCATTTATGGCCACTATTCAAAAGTGCAGCATTAGCGATTATCTCATTGATATTCATGTTGATACTTGTGCCAGCACCTCCCTGGACAGCTGGAATAATAAAATGATCAAAATGGGAGCCATCAGACACCTCCTTTGCAGCTGCACTTAGCAAATCGAGAATATTGTCATCAATTATTCTAAACGGCAAATCTTTCCCGAGTTTGCTTTCCGACGCTTTCCGGAATTTCCTGTAAGTATTGTAACAGGCTAATTTTGTTATGCCTACAGATTTATACCATTCAACAGAGAAAGGAGAATTCCCGGGAAAATTTTCCCTGGCTCTTTCCGAATGAATGCCATATAATGCATTAACCGGAATCTGCTTTTCACCAAGACTATCTTTTTCCGTACGGTACATTTTGTTGTTATTTATCTCTGTGGTACTCAGGGTTATATGTTACCTCCTGAAACTGGTTTTGCATAAGCAAGCACATCATTCCCGGTAATCTCAACAGGGCAGAGAATGATCAGTCTCTCAAGAACATTTCTGAATTCTCTGATATTCCCGGTCCATTGGATTTTTTGCAGCTCCCTGATGGCATCCTCTTTAATTATTCTTTTGCTCATTCCGTATTCACTGCATATCAAGGTATTAAAATGTTCTGCAAGTAAAGGGATATCAGATCCCCGTTCATTAAGAGCAGGAACATGAATTAGAATAACGCTGAGCCTGTGATACAAATCCTCACGGAAGTTGTTATTTTCAATCTCTCTTTTAATATTCTTATTTGTTGCTGTAATTACCCTGACGTTGACATGGATATCTTTATCAGAACCTACCCTTGATATTTTGTTTTCCTGCAGGGCTCTCAAAACTTTCGCCTGAGCGGAGAGGCTCATATCTCCTATTTCATCAAGGAACAGGGTTCCTCCATTTGCCTGTTCAAATTTGCCTATTCTTTGTTTGATGGCTGATGTGAATGAGCCCTTTTCATGTCCAAAAAGTTCACTTTCAATAAGTTCTGATGGTATAGCAGCACAATTGACTTCAATAAAAGGGCCTTTTGCCCTACTGCTCTTTTCATGGATCTGGTGGGCGACGAGTTCTTTCCCCGTTCCATTGGCTCCTGTGATAAGTACCCTTGCTTCAGTAGGAGCAATCCTGTCGATCATACTTTTGACCTTCTCAATAGCTTCCGATTCACCAATAATCTCATACATCTTGCTTACCTTGTTTTTAAGAACCTGCGTCTGAGTGATAAGCGTCGATTTATCCATAGCATTACGGATAGTTATTAAAAGCCTGTTGAGGTCAAGTGGCTTTTCGAGAAAATCGTAAGCTCCTTTTTTTATTGATTCAACTGCTGTATCTATATTTCCATGCCCGGAGATCATAATAACCGGTGTGTCAGATGAAACTTCAACTAATTTGCCAAGAACTTCTATTCCGTCCATTTTAGCCATTTTGATATCGCATAGAACAATGTCATATGAATTGGCGGAGAACATATCAATTCCTTTAGGTCCGTCTTCTGCAAGGTCAACCTCATGTTTCTCGTATTCCAGGACCTCCTTCAGAGTATTCCTGATTGCCCTTTCATCGTCTATAACCAATATTTTTGACATGCCTGCTTTTTTAAAGTTCATTAGCTGCATCCTTATATAAATCCGGGGTAGCTCTTAGTCCCGGATAATCGGGATAAGTCCAAAGGATGCGAAGAAATGTAAACCAGGATCTTCACGCCTGGCTCTGTGACATGAGCTCAGTGACCTATCCGCTGTATCTAAGCCACTTCCACATCTCTTTCCAGGAAGTTTTCTTTCCATACATAAGTATGCCTGTCCTGTAGACTTTTGCCGCCATCCAGACAAATGCAGCGAAAGTGCCAAGCATTATTATCATTGATATTGCTATTTGCCAGTATGGAACGCCAAAAGGTATCCGGGCCATCATTACTATTGGTGAAGTAAGCGGGATCATCGAGCACCAGAAAGAGAGGGGAACTTTCAGGATTCTGCATTGTACCCATGGCTACCATAAGTCCGAGTATTATAGGTATGGTAACAGGAAGCATAAATTGTTGTGTTTCTGTTTCATTATCAACCGCTGAACCGATAGCAGCGAATACTGAAGCGTAAAGAAGATATCCTGTCACAAAATAAAAGATAAAGCATATTATAATTTCACCCCATGGTTGATTCATGGCATTATCGAACAACCTTGTAAATTCTGCAATCTGGGGAGACGTTTCTGCACTCTGCGCAGTTACAGAAACCTGCTGGCTTCCGGACATTAAATTCTGCGGAACAGACTGTGATAACTGTTCAACACCTGATTTCGACAAAATAGTCGTCTTCAGCACCCCTACAATTCCGATAGTAAGAAAAACCCAGATCAGGAATTGTGTAAGACCAACAAGTGCTATGCCTATTATTTTTCCCATCATAAGCTGTATCGGTTTCACCGATGAAATAATTACCTCTACAACCCGACTGGTTTTTTCTTCTATTACACCTCTCATGACCTGTGCTCCGAAGATGAAAACAAGCATATACATGAGGAAGCCAAGAATATAGGCGAGTGCCATTGATATACCGGTGCTGGTACCTTTTTCAACTCCAAATTCATCAATTTTTTTTGTCTGTACTGATACATTTGTTTCGACATTCTTCATTATATCATCAAGATTCTGGATCTTGTAAGCCAATAATTTCTGCCTTTCAATCTCTTTTTTAAGTGAATTTTCTATGTATTGAAAGGCAGAAATTATTGTAGATCCAAGTCTTGATGATATAATGAATGTAGAACAAATGTATCAGTACAGACAAAAAAAATTGATGAATTTGGAGTTAAA
>CAVVGP010000260.1:0-4021 GCA_963747625.1 uncultured Bacteroidales bacterium
TCCTTCATGTACCTGGCAGCTGCATGGGTCGCTTTCACAGGATCTTTTCGTTCATCAACAACAGAGTTAATTGTAAGCCCGTACATATGACCTGTACTGTACAGGAATTGCCACATACCCGCTGCACCCGATCGCCTGTTAACGGCATTCGGGTTTAAAGCTGATTCAATTACTGCCATGTATTTAAGTTCGGCTGGAAGTCCATAGGAATCAAAAACATCCTCGATCATAGGGAAATAATAGTCTTTCAAACCAAGTACCGCGCAGAATTTCTCCCTTTGCCTGACAGTATAGACTTCAATGTGATTCCTGATAATATTATTGAAAGGAAGGTTTATTACTGAATTAATTTTACTCAATCTGCTGACATATACCGAATCGGGGCATCGATATCCGACAGTGTCGGTATCATTCTCAACAGGTTTATTCTTTAGAGCAATTTTAACATACCATGTGTTTACCAGGCTGTCCAGATCACGTGCAATACGTAAAGTACTGGTATCCGACTTGATAATAATGGTATCTACCTCTGATGCTGCACTTGCCTTAAGAGCTGCAAAGAAAAAAATTATCAGTATTGCTTTAAATCTCATATTCAAATAATTAGTTTAAAAGTTTATTTTCAGATCCAGACTCAGGCCGGCTCCCATATAACCACCCGGCAACATCATCTGCATCGGAACAAATGTCAGATTAAGGTTGTTACTAATATCGTAGTTAAACAGGCTTGCATCTACATTAGCATCAAGTATGGTAAGAAGGTACCAGCCTGCGATGCCAATATACGAAAGATCCCGGTATCTCTTATAATAATCAATCATCTGAAGCATTGCATTTTTATAATATGCATAAGTTGAAGGATCGTAGCCTGTTGGATTATAAAGAGGATCATACGTACTTCGATCAGCAAGAGGGGAGATTACTTTAAGGTAACTGTCGGTCGCTAATATATTATCTGTAAAATCCTGATAAGCTTTCATATACAAATTATAACCTTTTCCGTTATAACTTGCAGTATAAATAAGGGTGCCAAATCCTGCATAAACTATCGGGATTTTCCAGTACTTTCTGTTGTAAATCTGGCCAAGACCGGGAAAAGTCACTGCCAGCATAGTTGCTTTAAGTGTTTCTGGCATAAACTTATGCGGTACAGTTTTGGCAACTGCTGTGGTGTCCTGTGCAAGTATGTTATGCTGAATACATAATATTTGCAGGAAAAGTATAATCAGTATTTTAAGAATTGTCTTCAAAATAAAAACAAACCGGTCTTTCTGTTTTAAAACCAGTATAAATGCGCGATAAAGATAACTATTTTCAGGAGTTCAGACGGTCAAATACTCCTAAAATGCGTTCCATCTCTTCAGGTGTTTCAAATGGGATCACTATTTTACCTTTTCCTTTTTCGTTTATTCTGAAGTTTACTTTGGCTGAAAAGATCTTATTCAGGTGATCTGAAAGCTGGATAAAATCATTATTTAGTTTTTTCTTTTTTTCAATTTTAACCGGGTCCTTGATTCTTTCAGACTGCAATTGTCGTACAAGCTCTTCTGCCTGGCGTACAGATAGTTCACCATCAATTATTTTATAATAGACATTAATCTGCTTTTTAGGGTCTTCGATATTAACTAGTGTTCTCGCATGCCCCATCATAAGGTTTTTGTTCTTAATTCCAAGCTGGATTTCAGCAGGAAGTTTCAGCAAACGAAGATAATTTGCCACAGTTGACCTCTGCTTTCCTACTCTGTCACTCAATTGCTCCTGAGTAAGTTTACACTCCTCTATCAGGCGCTGAAAACTTATTGCAACCTCCACAGCATCCAGATCTTCCCTTTGGATATTTTCAACCAGTGCGAGTTCAAGCATCGCCTGATCATCAGCGGTTCTTATAAATGCAGGTACATGAGTAAGCCCTGCCAGACGTGCTGCCCTGAGCCTTCTTTCGCCGGCTATTAGCTGAAATCTTCCGGAACCGGTCTCACGTACTGTAAGAGGCTGTACTATTCCAAGTTTTTTTATTGAATTTGCAAGCTCTGCAAGGGCTTGTTCGTCAAAGTTTGTTCTAGGCTGAAACGGATTGGCATCAATGGAATCGACAGAGATGTTAAGGTTGGCTTCGACTTTTTTCTCAAGGACCTCTTTTTCAACTCCATCTATCAATGCACCAAGACCTCTTCCCAACGCATTTTTTTTTGTCATAATCATTCTGTTTCCGGAAATTGATCTATTCTGAAACTGTTACATTACTTTTATTTCCTGTTTCTCAATAAGCTCTTTAGCCAGATTGAGATAGTTAACAGTGCCCCTCGAATCAGCATCGTAGAGAATAGCTGGCTGACCAAAACTGGGCGCCTCGGAAAGCTTAACATTTCTCTGAATTATTGTTTTAAAAACCATCTCCTGAAAATGCTTATTAACCTCATCAGCCACCTGGTTAGATAATCTTAGACGAGCATCATACATGGTAAGAAGAAAACCCTCAATCTCAAGTTCCGGATTCAGATTATTCTGAATAATTTTTATTGTATTAAGAAGTTTCCCAAGTCCTTCAAGGGCAAAATACTCACACTGAACTGGAATTATTACAGAATGTGATGCAGTAAGAGCATTAACTGTAAGAAGACCCAGCGACGGCGAGCAATCAATCAGAATATAATCATAATCCTGCTCAATTTTTTTAAGCACCTCCTTTGAGTATTTTTTCCCTTTCATGCCTGTCAAGCATTTCAATTTCAGCGCCAACAAGATCAATATTCGAAGGAATTATTGAAAGGTTCTCAACTTCACACTTAAGCAGAGCTTCCCGTGGTTCTTTACCATCTATCAGACAATCATATATTGTACACCTTATCTGCCGGGTATCTATTCCAATACCCGATGTTGCGTTCGCCTGCGGATCACCATCGACAATCAGCACTTTTTTTTCCAGGGCAGCAAGACTAGCTGCCAGATTTATTGCTGTTGTAGTTTTCCCAACTCCACCTTTCTGATTTGCTATTGCTATTATCCTTCCCATCTTTTTTCAATTATTGAGTTATATTTTGAGCTTCAAATTTACTATTTATGCCCTACTGCTCCCGTCAGTGAAAGATGTAATTGTAAACATTTTTTTCGGGGTTTTCAACATTTTATTAACATCGCCTTCATTCCATGAAAAACATAAATCGTTGATTATGTGATCAAATTAAAGTCATTATGACACTGATCCGGCTTTTCCAGGCTAAGAAACCGATTAACTTTGTGCCTGAGAAACAAATCATTAAAGTGATATTAAACCTGTTTTTTAAATATTCCATATTTATTTCCATATTTGTCTGCCAATTAACAAAATCAACATGAATCATAATACCAATCAGAATGAGTGGCTGATAATAGTAAATCCTAATGCCGGTAATGGAAAAGGTAAAAAAGACTGGGAGAAAATTTCTATGATCCTTAAAAACAAGGATTTGCCTTTTACAGTAAAGTTCACAGAAAAAAAAGGCCATGCTATCCATTATGCAATTGAAGGTATAGATTCAGGTTATAGGAAAATAATAACAGTCGGAGGCGACGGAACTCTTAATGAAGTTGTTAATGGGGTCTTTTTAAGTAAAGCCTGCCCTTCAACTGATGTTTCCCTTGCATTAATACCAGTAGGCACAGGAAATGACTGGGGCCGTATGTTTGGCATTCCTCTTGATTATGAAAAAGCGATCAGCATTATCTGTGAAAACAAATTAATGCTTCATGATGTAGGGCTGGTGACCTATTTTGAAGGACAGGAAAAGGAAGAAAGATATTTCATCAATATAGCAGGATTAGGATTTGAATCGGTTGTTGTAAAAAGAACCAATTTCCAGAAAGACAAAGGGCATAGCGGCAAACTGATATATTTCTATAACCTGCTGATGAGCCTTATTTCATATAAAAATACCAGGCAGACATTATAATTGACGGGGAAAAGATAGTGCGAATGTATTTTCACTAAATGTAGGCAACGGACGGTATTGCGGTGGTGGCATGAGGCAGACACCCAGGGCAA
>CAVVGP010000261.1:0-6860 GCA_963747625.1 uncultured Bacteroidales bacterium
ATTTGATCTAAAAAACGAGGCAATGACATTGGCTCAGGATTATCACTCATAGTTTTTCCAGGCCTTTAAAATTTTTTATTAAAATTTATAAAAATTGTTAATATATAGATGTAGAATATATTACAAAATTTAAGTAATAATATTCTAATCATTGTCAAATACAATTTTAGGGGTAATTTTTTGTGGCAGATTATGGCGGATTTTGTGGCGGATTCTGTGGCAGACACTAAAAACATTTTTAAAATCAAAGGGTCAAGGGATCTTAGGGGCGGTGCATATGGTGGCCTGCAGCTGTGCCCTTTAAATCGTCATAACCCTTTAAGTACTTTATTAGTGAGAAAGCTCAAAGAATATCTAATTAAACTCATGGATTGCCGGTTTAAGCAAATCTGAAGACATATCGTATTTAAAGCTGAATTAAGGTTCTGTCTATAGATACTCTCTTGATTTTAAGAAAAGTTGTAAATTAGTACCTATGGATCTTTCTGAATATTTCAAGAATATTTCAAAGCTTTCCGATTCATTGGAAGATGAATTGAAAAATCTGTTTGAACCAAAAGAGTTTTTCAAAGGAGATCATTTGTTCAAACAGGGAGAGATTTGCCATCATCTGTATTATATAAAAAAAGGGTTAGTAAGGGTGTACTATTATTCTGGGAACGGTAAGGAAATCACGGATGTTTTCTGCCGAAAATCTTTAGTTACTGCTATAGACAGTTTCTATTTTCACCGACCTACACGTGACTATTGCGAAGTACTTGAAGATTCTGTAGTTTTTCCAATCAGTTTTTCCGACTTGGAAATAATATTAAATAGTGAAAAGGGGTCCCGGTTAGCATTTTATATTTTATATGAAATAACCCGTAAAATGACAGAATATATAAGCAGTTTTAAATTCCAATCTGCAGAAGAAAGGTACAAGGCATTGATAAAAGAACTTCCCGGAATACAACACCGAACCTCTCTTGGCCATATTGCTTCCTATCTTGGGATTACTCAGGAAACTCTCAGCAGGATAAGGTCAAATAAATAATTTCACCTTAAAAATCATTTTTGATTTAGATCAAAAATTAACTTTTACAGTTACTCCAACTTTGCATCATAATTTTTTATGAAATGGTTGATGCGGGAAATACATGTAAAAGGTTTGATCACGGCTTCCACTTCGTTATTATGTGCGATGAAGCCGGGATATTCGATGCTTTTAATTTTGTAAAGGATAAGCTGGCATACAAGGGAATTGCATTTCTATCATTAATCTATTCCGTACCGGATAAAAATCCACATCCTTTATTTGAAAAGGAATTAAGCATTCTTGAGAAAAGATTCTCCGACGACATTATTGTGCATGTTTTAAGAATTGACAAAGGTGAATATTACTCGGTCCAGGAATTAATTGAAGCAACTATTAACAGCAATACTTTACCGGTAATGAAATTCTCAGTTTTCGGTAAAGCTGAATTTGTAAATAATATAAATGGAATTCTCAGATATCTCGATGTAAACGCATTTATGATTAATTCAAAAATATTAAACACCATCGGAAACAGTAATCCGGAGCAGTTTTAAAAAAAGAATATACTGACACTATTTTTCTAATAAACAAATAACAAAATGGAAGAAAAGAAAACCCCAACAAAATCGGTCATATATTACTACATAGTAGTGATTATAACCATGATCCTACTGAATGCTTTATTTTTACCGTTACTCAGGAAAGATCAGATAACAAAGGTAGATTACGGAACCTTTATCATGAAAGTGGACAGTGGATTGGTAAAAACTGTAAGTATTCATGACGACTATATACTTTTTACCTTACAGGAAAAAAGTCTCAAAGAGGAAAACAAATCAACAGCGTCAAAAGATCAGATAATTGCTCTGTTTCAGGAAAAAAATAATAATGAGACAGTTTTCTCAACTGTGCCAATGAATGATCCGGCACTTGTTGAACGTCTTATGAAAGCTTCGAGCCCTAATAAAAACGGGAAGATTGCTTTTACCAAAGTGCTTCCCAAAAAGAATTCACCTCTTCTCAGCTTCCTGCTTACATGGATACTTCCTTTTGTTTTATTCTATTGGATTGGCGGGGTTTTTACAAAAAAGATGCAGCAATCAGGGATGGGCGGAAGCAATTTCCTGACTTTGGGAAAGAGCAATGCAAAAATATATGTACAGGCAGAGACCGGTAAAACATTTGCTAATGTCGCAGGACAGGAGGAAGCCAAGGAGTCATTGGTAGAAGTAATTGACTTTCTCCATAATCCGTCAAAATATGTGGAAATAGGGGCATCCCTGCCAAAAGGAGCATTGCTTGTAGGTCCTCCCGGTACCGGAAAGACACTTCTTGCAAAAGCAGTAGCAGGAGAGGCAAATGTGCCATTCTTTTCAATAACAGGCTCAGAATTTGTAGAGATGTTTGTGGGAATGGGAGCAGCAAAGGTCAGGGACCTTTTTAAACAGGCCAGTGAAAAAGCGCCTTGTATTATTTTTATTGATGAAATAGACACAATCGGCAAGAAACGCGACAGCGGCATTGTGGGAGGAAACGATGAAAGAGAACAAACACTGAACCAGCTCTTGTCTGAAATGGATGGATTTGACGGAACCAAGGGTATTGTAATTCTTGGAGCCACAAACAGGCCCGAGGTACTGGATAAAGCATTGCTTCGTCCGGGCCGCTTCGACCGGAGAATCCCTGTTGAACTGCCTGATCTTAAAGGGCGGGAAGCAGTATTAAAAGTACATTCAAAAAACAAAAGGTTTATCGGGAATATTGATTTCAATGTAGTGGCAAGAGCAACTGCCGGGGCATCAGGAGCAGATCTTGCCAATATGGTCAATGAGGCAGCTTTACGGGCAGTGCGCCAGGGAAGAAAAGAAATAAACCAAAGCGATCTTGAAGAAAGTGTTGAGGTTGTATTAGGGGTTTCAGCGAAAAGAAAAAACAATTTCCCTGAAAGAAAAAGAGATAGTGGCTTATCATGAAATGGGACACGCGCTGGTGGCAGCAAAACAAACAGATTCAGCGCCTGTTCATAAAATAACTATTATACCGAGAACATCAGGTGCTCTGGGTTATACCATGCAGGTGGATGCAGGTGAACATAATCTTATGAGTAAAGAGGAATTATTCAACAAGATTACCACAATGACTGGCGGTCGTGCTGCCGAGGAGATAGTTTTTAACAGGATTACATCGGGTGCATCAAACGATATTGAACAGGCCACTAGGGTTGCACGCGCAATGGTGACGCGTTTTGGAATGAGTGATAATTATGATATGATGGCTCTGGAGACTGTAAACAACCAGTATTTGGGAGGAGATGCTTCTTTAATCTGTTCTTCCGAGACTGCATCCCGGATAGACAATGAGGTTTTGTCCATTATAAAGGATGCTCATGGCAAAGCGACCAGAATCCTGAAAGAAAACAGAAAACTGCTGGATGATCTTTCTAAGTATCTTTTGGATAAGGAAACAATTACCGGTGCAGAATTTAAAAAAATAATGGATGATGAAAGCTAGTATCATCATTTGCACATATAATGAGGAAAAGACCATTGCAGATGTATTGATTGCATGCTGTAATCTCAATCCTGATTGTGAAATTATTGTGGTTGATGATGGCTCAGCTGACAATACAGAATAAATTCTGCGCGACTTAGCTGAAAGGTATCCATTCAGGTTTGAAAGACTCAAAAAAAAATATGGGTAAAAGCTGGGCTATGGCTCACGGTGTTGAAATATCAGAAAATGACATAATTCTGTTTTTCGATGCTGATGTTTCAAATATCATAAAAGACCATTTTGATGGATTATTGAGACCGATTATTGATAATGCTGCTGACATGGTTTTAGGTCAATCCTCTGAAACATTATTTGACTATCGCATAAATCCATTCAAAGCCCTGACCGGGGAAAGAGCATTGTTAAAAAAGGATATAATCCCGATCCTGAATGAAATAAGAGATATCAGATTCGGAGTCGAAACATTTTTAAATCTTTATTACCAGGCAAAAGGCAAAAGGACCAAATATGTGCTAATGAAAGGACTAAAGCATCCATCCACTTATGAAAAAACTGGTTCAGTTCGCATTGCAACAATGAAATATTTAAGTGAGGGTAATGAAATTGCCAGAACTATAACAAATAACTACGATTTAATAAACCAGAGAAGTAGACCTGTTATTAAGCAATACCAATAATAATGCAAAGAATAAGATCAGCTCATTGCAAAATGATATAAATATTAAACTACAGGATCTAAAGGAAAAATTAAACTTAAAAGGTTATGAATAATGCATCAATTAAAAAAAATGTAACTCTTGTATTATCAGGAGGAGGGGCAAGAGGATTTGCCCATATCGGAGCAATAGAAGAAATTGAAAGCCGCGGATATATTATAAACTCAATTGCCGGAACATCTATGGGTGCGCTGATTGGTGGAGTTTATGCTACCGGTAAACTGAACGAGTTTAAAGAGTGGGCTTATAACTTAGATAAGCAGGAAGTATTTAAACTTCTTGATTTTTCTTTCAGCAACCAGGGATTGATTAAGGGCGACAGGGTGCTGAAAACAATGAAAAAATTCATCCCTGATGCTAATATTAAAGATCTGAAAATCAAATATACTGCTACCGCTTTTGATCTCGCTCACAATAAAGAAATTGTGTTCATGGAGGGAAGTCTTTATAATGCGATAAGGGCATCTATATCTATTCCCACTGTTTTAACTCCGGTTATAGATGGTGATTCGGTGCTTGTGGATGGCGGAGTCGTAAACAATATCCCGATAAATAATGCAATCAGGACAAAAAACGATATACTTATTGCCATTTATGTGAATGCAGATATCCCGGTACATCACATTGATATATCCGGAAAGGAAGAGAAGGCAAGCCTTATACATTCAAAAAATCAATGAGTTTAGAAAAAGATTTGATAAGTCAAGTCCCACGGATCAAAGAAAAAGGTTCCATTATTTTAATCTCATTAACGACACAATGGCATCCATGACTAATAATATGGCAACAACGATAATAAAGAATTCTCCTCCTGATATTCTGGTAGAAATCTCCAAAAAATCCTGCGGAACATTTGACTTTTATAAAGCTGAAGAACAGGTTGAGGCGGGCAGATATGCAACACAGGAAAAATTTATTTCACTCCATGCCACCAGTAATGATGTCAAGGAGCTGAATAAAGAGATCTTCAAAATACATAAGAAGCTGAAGGAGGTACCAGGTAATGTCAGAACTGAACTTGATTCATAAGACTCATAGCCATACTAAACGTTACCTGGAAATACTCAAGGTATTTTCCAGGTATGGCTTCTATGACCTGTTTGCAAAATCGGGATTCGATCTGCTGGGTCCGATGGTAAGGAAGATCAATTTTAAAAGACCTGAAGACTCTCTATTGATACTGAGTCGTTGGGAGCGTATACGTCTCGCTTTAGAAGAGCTGGGACCCACATTCATCAAATTTGGCCAGATTCTCAGCACCAGAGACGACCTGATACCATCCGATCTGGTAGAAGAGCTAAAGAAATTACAGGACAAGGTACCTCCTTTCCCAGGCAAGGAGGCCATCAGGCTGGTCGAAAATGAACTTGGCAGGCCGCTGAAGGAATTGTTTGCAGAATTCTCACAGGAACCCATTGCTGCAGCCTCCATTTCACAGGTACATGAAGCACGCACCCCTAAAGGGGTACATATGGCCGTGAAAGTGCAGCGACCAGGGATAAAGCATATCATTGATACCGATCTGGAAATCATGTTGCAACTGGCAGCTTCACTGGAGAAACATATTCAGGATCTGAAGAATGCTCAACTGGTAAACCTGGTGAAGGAGTTTGACCTTTCAATTCATAAAGAGCTGAACTTCTCATTAGAAGCAGCCAATATAGAGCGTTTTGGAAACAACCTGCGTTACGATCCCAGTGTGCATGTGCCTTTATGTTATCGCAAGTACAGTACAGGGAAGGTGCTTGGTATGGAGTTTGTCGAGGGCACCAAAATCTCAGAAGTCGATAGGTTTGAAGAACTTGGTCTGGATCCGAAACTGATTACCAAGCGGGGAACTGACCTTATACTGAAGCAGATTTTTGAGGATGGTTTTTTCCATGCCGACCCACACCCGGGGAACATACTGGTATTGTCGGGCAATGTGATTTGTTTCCTTGATTTCGGGATGATGGGTACTCTTACCAGTGAGTACTCGGGAACTCATGACCAGCGTAGCAATAGAAGCCATCAACAGGGATTATAAGAGAATCTCACGTAACATTCTGAAGATTTGTGAAACTACAGCAAAGGTGAATTTACAGCACCTGGAAATACAGGTTACAGAACTTTTTGATCTCTATCTTCACCAGTCACTTGAAAATATTGACATGCATGAGTTTTTCACCCAAGTGGTAGACTTTTTCCGTCAAAATAAGCTGTTATGCCGGCTGTTCTCTTTTCCCTGGGGAGGGCATTATTACTTTTACAGGGCGATAGTGAGATTCTTGACCCGGAGTTCAATATTGCCAATTAATTGGCTCCCTATTTCAAGAAGTTTGTGAAGAAACGTTTTCGCCCCAAACAATATGCCCGAGAGATTGCAGTTGCCGCTGATGAAATGCTTCAACTGGCCAAGGAAATTCCATATGAAATAAGGGAATTGATGGAAAAAGCCAGGGAGGGCAAGCTGAAGATCAATATGGAACATCAGGGTCTGGCCCAATTGCTATCTACTCAAGAGAGGATCTTTAACCGGATCACTATGGCTATTATCCTGGCCGCCATCACCATGGGATCTTCAATTCTGGTTCTGGCAAAAGTTCCTCCCATGTGGAATGATATTCCGATAATTC
>CAVVGP010000262.1:0-12242 GCA_963747625.1 uncultured Bacteroidales bacterium
GATGCGGAGCAACGTGGACCGAACCACGCGCGTCTGCCAATTCCGCCACTTCGGCACTGGACACAAGTTCAGCGCATTCTGCTGAACCGGCGGCAACTCTGAGTCTCGCAAATGCGGAACGCGGTGTCAAATGGAACTAGAACTGAGAAGGGATTGAATCAGCCGGGGGTTTTTACGCCCTGCTTTAACATTTCAATGGCCTTGGCCGTGCGATCCGCCGCGTCTCTTCCTTCTTGGCCCCGGCAATCCGAGGCAATATTCCTTGCGGTGGGTGTAGCTCAACCGTCCAAAGAACCCGAGCAGCCCTTCCTTCTTCATCAATTTCTGGAGTCCGGCGGGAACTTCGACGGTTCGTTCTCCCTCGTCCTTCCACACGACGACTTCGATGACATCTCCCGGGCCCTTGCCGATCTGCTCGCGAATGGACTTCAACAGGCCCAGCATATGACTCGCATCCCCGCACTTCATCAGCGAGCCAGTGTAGGACACATCGTTGAAGGTCGCCTTTACTGGCACTGACCCTTTGGAGAAGAGCCAGTGGAATGTCTTTCTCAACCCGTTCAATATGCCACGTGATGTAAATGAGATGACCTGGGCAATTATTACATTTAAAAACCGGGTGATTCTCATAGCCGGTTCGATTCTTTTTATGCTTGTGGCACTTTACAACCTTCAGAAGCGGGAGAAATTTATGTAGGATTTACTTTTGACTCTCCGCGTAACATGAAAACATAAAGAAATGACACAAAGGTTCACAGAGAATACATTTTATTCAAATGGATTCTCCTTACTGAAATCAGGATTATAATTCAGATGGCTGTCTATATCCTGAACCCATCCATTTCTGAAACCCAGTTCTTCCATTACCTTTACAACAGCTTCATATTCTTCCATGTACAGATGCCTGTCGAGAAAACGGTGACCTTTTACCAGGCTTGTCGGATGATACTGTGACATGAGCGAGAGATGAACTCCGGGAGACAATTCTTCAGCGATTGGACTTAAAACATTTTTACTTTCTTCTGCATGGCCAGGCAAAACAAGATGCCTAATAAGCAAACCGTTTTCCGCAGTTCCATTGTCATTAACTGAGTGTCGATCCTTTCTGATAATACATCTCTTTAATTGCTTTCAAAGCTGTTTCAGGGTAATCCGGTGCATCAGAATATTCTGATGAAATCTCGTTTGTAACATATTTATAATCTGGAAGATACACATCAATCAGTCCAGAAAGGCTTCGGATAGTTTCAGCTTTATCATATCCATTTGTATTGTAAACAGTAATCGGTTTGTATCCACGTAAATTCAGTCCATTAATTATTGCTTTTACCTGCGGCACCACATGAGAAGGAGATACAAAACCAACAGCGGATATACCTTGCGCAAGAAATTACACTACCATATCAAGAACCTCTCCAGGATCTGTTCATCATTATCTTCTGAGGACTCAGTACGGCTGATTTCATGATTCTGGCAATAAATGCAATGAAGATTACATCCGGAAAAAAAGATATTACAAATGCCATCTTTCCCGCTTATGACAGGTTCCTCACCCTTGTGTAAACACACCGATGCAATATTCAGACCGGCATCGGTTCCGACAGTATCCCATTCCCTCCATCAAACCTGTTTACCCTGCACTCCCTCGGGCATAAAGTACAATTTTCAAGAATTAGCCTGTCATTTATATCATATATATATACCTGTTTCACAGTGTCAATTAAATATATTAATTCTTATTCACGTTCAGTTTTAATTGCGTGCAAAGATCGAAATGTTTCCCGATTTTCAAGCTACATATTTGAGCCACAAGCATAATACTTCAATATTAATATCGATTATTTTGGTGATTTAATATAAATATGTACCTTTGCCATCGAATTGAGGAGAATTTGAGCTAGGGGACCAGAGTCCCCTATTTTGTTCCCGGTTTTTGAAAGATGATAGAAAAACAGAAAATAGCAGAAATTGGTTGAAGAGTTCATAAAAGGTACCGGACTGTTTCTTGTCTCTGTCAAAGTCAGCAGTGCAAACAGGATTATTGTACTGGCCGACAAAAACGAAGGGATAACGATTGATGAATGTGCAGCGATGCACAGGTATATTGAAAAAGGACTCGACCGCGATAAAGAGGATTTTGAATTGCAGGTGTCCTCACCGGGACTTGACATGCCCTTCATTGTTATTGGAACAATATTTTAAAAATGAAGGTAAGAAAGTTGAAGTTACTGACAATGAAGGTTCAAAATCTACAGCGGCATTCTTAAAAATGTCACAGACGGAGGATTTGAACTTGAAACTGAAATAAAAGGTAAAGGAAAAATAGAATCGAAGGATATTTCTTTCAATTTCGAACAAATAAAATCGACAAGAGTTATTTTAACAATTAAATAATAATAAGAGGTTTACACCAGATGGAAAATGTTAATTTGATCGACACTTTTTCGGAATTCAAGGAGCTGAAAAATATAGACAGGCCGACTATGATGAGCGTTCTTGAAGATGTGTTCAGAAGCATGCTTGCAAAAAAATATGGTTCAGCCGATAATTTCGATATTATTGTCAATATCGATAAAGGTGACTTTGAAATATGGAGAAACAGGGTTGTTGTGGAAGATAAGGAACTGACAGATCCGGTAATGCAGATACCTCTTTCAAAGGCAAAAGAAATTGATGAAGATTATGAAGTAGGCGAAGAGGTATCTGATGAGGTTAAATTTCTTGACTTCGGCAGAAGGGCAATTTTATCTTTGAGGCAGAATCTTACTGCACGGATTCTCGATCTGGAAAAAAATAATATCTACATTAAATATAAAGACAGGATTGGTGAAATAGTTACCGGAGAAGTTTACCAGGTATGGAAAAGAGAGATTCTTGTTCTTGATGATGACGGAAATGAACTTATTCTTCCGAAAAGTGAACAGATCCCTTCCGATCATTTCCGCAAAGGCGATTCAATAAGGGCAGTGGTCATTAAGGTTGAAATGAGGAACAATACTCCTTTTATTATACTCAGCCGGACCTCGCCTGTATTTCTTGAAAGACTATTTGAGCTTGAAGTTCCTGAGATATTTGATGGTCTTATTACAATTAAAAAGATCGTCAGGGTTCCGGGAGAACGCGCAAAAGTTGCCGTTGAATCATATGATGAAAGAATTGACCCCGTAGGAGCATGCGTTGGAATGAAGGGATCAAGGATACATGGAATTGTAAGAGAACTGCGAAATGAGAATATTGATGTAATAAATTTTACATCGAATAACCAGCTTTTCATTCAGAGAGCGCTCAGTCCTGCAAAAATTACATCAATAAAACTGATTGAAGAGACCAAGAGAGCCGAAATATATCTTAAGCCAAATGAAGTATCTCTTGCAATTGGAAAAGGCGGATTAAATATTAAAGCTAGCAAGCCAGCTTACAGGATATGAAATTGATGTTTACAGGGAACCGGGAGGAGAAGATGAAGAAGATGTAAATCTTGAGGAATTTGACGATGAAATTGAAGACTGGATAATCGAAGAACTCAAGGCAATTGGTTGCGATACTGCAAGAAGCGTTCTGAATCTTTCAATCAGCGACCTTGTTAAAAGGACTGATCTTGAAGAGGAAACTGTAAAAGAAGTTGTTAATATTCTAAGAGCAGAATTTGAATAAAATTAAATAATTAATAAATTATTCACTATTACTGTTGTTTGAAGTTAAATAAAGGCAAGGCATATTTATGACAGAGGATATTAAGGTCACAAGATTAAGCAAAGCAGCCCGCGAATTCAACGTGGGAATATCCACTATTGTGGAATTCCTGCATAAAAAAGGGTTTGATCTTGATCCCAACCCAAATACTAAACTTCCGCATGAAGCTTATATTTTGCTTGTAAAAGAGTACAGTACGGATATCAGCGTGAAAAAGGAATCTGAAAAACTCATACTTAAAGATCTTCACAGGAAGAAAGAATCTGTTTCGATTAATGATTTTTCTGAAAAAAGTGAGACTGAGGAATCTGAAAAGGATGAAGATATTCTTGTTAAAGATTCTACAGGAGTTAAAACAACTGTCGACATTAAAACTGAGATCAAGAAACCTGATATTAAACTTGTTGGTAAAATTGATCTTGAAAAGACATTAAAACCCAAAGTTGAAAAACCTTTACCCTCTAAAGAAGAGCCTGTACAAAAACCTGCTCATGTACCACCAGAACCTGAAAAGACTGAAAAAACTGAAAGAAACAACCAGTAGAAGAAAAAGAGACTCCGGATAATACGGTTACTGTTGAAGAGACAAAACCTAAATCAAATATTGACCTGCATATTGTTGGAAAGATAGATCTGGATACAATTTCCAGAGACACAAAACCCGTAAAAAAAGAGGAGCAAAAGGTAAACCCCAAAGTTGCCGAAAAAGAGAAAATCAAAGAAAAAGAGCTACCGCAAGCCTGAAAAAGAAGCCAACTGCTATAAAGGAGCCTGAAATTATAGAAGAACCTGTTCCAGAGCCGGAAATTGATGAGCCCCAGTTTGAAGATATAATAGACGAGACTTTAATCGCAGAACAGGAGGATGATATCGTTGCTCTGTACAAAACCGATTTTAAAAAACTGGTTGGTCCAAGGGTTGTAGGAAAAATTGATCTTCCTGTTGAAGAAAAAAAGAAGACAACGCCATTTCAACCTGTAAGGGTTGGCGGAGATTCCGATTTCAGGAGAAAGAAGAGAAGGAAAAGAATTCTCAAAGAAAAAGAAGGAATACCGGTTGTAAAGCCTGTAACTACTGATAAAAAAGAAAAACCTGTCCGGGAAAAAAGTCCTGAAAAAAGAGACCGGTCAGAGCAGAAGTTAATGAAGAAGAGGTTCAGAAACAGATTAAAGAAACACTTGCAAGACTTACAACAAAAGGCAAATCAAAGGGTTCAAGATACCGCAGGGAAAAACGGGAAGCTATAAGCCAGAAACACCAGGAGGTTGTTGATCAGCAGGAACTCGAAAAAAACATTCTTGAAAGTTACTGAGTTCGTGTCAGTTAATGAACTGGCGTCAATGATGAATATTCCTGTTACCGATATCATCTCTACGTGTATGAGTCTTGGGCTTGTTCGTCTCAATAAACCAGCGTCTCGATGCAGAAACAATGGCGCTTGCTTGCCGATGAATTCGGTTTCAAAGTGGAATTTGTCAGTGCAGAATTACAGGAAGCAGTACGTGAGGAAGATGGATGAAGACCGGAAGATCTTGAAACCCCGACCGCCAATTGTTACTGTAATGGGGCATGTCGATCATGGGAAAACCAAATTGCTTGATTATATCAGGAATACCAATGTTATTGCGGGTGAAGCAGGAGGTATAACCCAGCATATCGGTGCTTATGGTGTTATTCTTGAGGACGGACGACAGATAACTTTTCTTGATACTCCCGGTCATGAAGCATTTACTGCCATGCGTGCCCGTGGTGCTCAGATTACCGACATCGCAATTATTGTCGTTGCTGCTGACGATGGCGTAATGCCCCAGACAAAAGAAGCTATTAATCATGCCTCGGCCGCAGGCGTCCCTATAATTTTTGCTATCAATAAAATTGACAAACCGACTGCAAATCCTGATAAGATAAAAGAGGCACTTGCAGCTATGAATTATCTTGTTGAAGACTGGGGCGGAAAATACCAGTCACAGGAAATTTCTGCAAAGAGCGGACTTAATATTGATCTCCTGCTGGATAAAATTCTGCTTGAAGCAGAGATGCTTGAACTAAAAGCTAATCCTGATAAACCGGCTATCGGAACAGTAATTGAATCCTCTCTTGACAAAGGAAGAGGATTTACAGCTACAGTTCTTGTCAAAGCAGGTACTCTGAGGGTAGGTGATATTATGCTTGCCGGCAGTTGTTTCGGACATATTAAAGCCATGTATAATGAGAGAGGTTATAAGGTTGATGAAGTCGGACCTGCCACTCCTACACTTATACTTGGATTGAACGGTGCACCACAGGCCGGTGATAAGTTTAATGTGATGGACAGCGACCGCGAAGCAAAAGATATTGCAACAAAAAGGGCTCAGCTCCAGAGAGAACAGGGTCTCCGCACTCAGAAACATATCACTCTTGATGAGATTGGACGAAGAATTGCCATTGGCAATTTCCAGGAGCTTAATATTATTGTTAAAGGTGATGTCGACGGATCGGTAGAAGCATTGAGCGACTCACTTATAAAATTGTCAACACCCGAGATACAGCTTAACATTATCCATAAAGCAGTGGGACAGATTTCTGAATCAGATGTTCTGTTAGCCGCAGCTTCTAACGCAATTATAGTCGGATTCCAGGTCAGACCTTCTTTAAGCGCAAGAAAACTTGCTGAAAAAGAAGAGATTGACGTCCGGCTGTATTCAATTATTTACAATGCAATTGAAGAGATCCGTTCAGCTATGGAAGGTATGTTGATGCCCGAAGTAAGGGAAGAGATTGTAGCAACACTGGAAATCCGTGAGATATTCAAAGTCACCAAAGTCGGAACAGTTGCGGGCTGCTACGTCAAAGAAGGCAAAATTACAAGGAATACCAGGGTGAGGATTATTCGCGATGGTATCGTAATATATACAGGGGAACTTGGATCACTCAAACGATTTAAGGACGATGTGAAAGAGGTGGTAGGCGGATATGAATGCGGACTTAATATCCATAATTTCAACGACATAAAAACGGGTGATATAATCGAAGGCTACCAGGAATTCGAAGTCAAAAAGACTCTTTAAAAAATAATTAGCCGCAAAGGTCACAAAGAAATACAAAAAATAAGCTTTTAGCGGGCTTCGCGTTCTTTGCGGTTGAACTTTTTATAAAAGAGCTTTGTATTTTTCTGCCGAAAGCAACAGATTGACCTCAGAAGGATTGGTAATCTTAATTTTTACCATCCACCCATTTCCATAGGGATCTTTATTAACTGCATCAGGTGATTCCTCAAGTAAAGGATTCATTTCAAGGATCTCACCACTGACAGGCATAAACATGTCGGAAACTGTTTTTACAGCTTCAATTGTACCAAATACCTCTTCCTTTTTAAGTGTTTCACCAACCGTTTCGATCTCAATGAAAACGATATCACCCAGCTCACCCTGAGCAAAATCAGTTATTCCAACATAACCGTCGCTTCCTTCAACCCGAAGCCACTCATGGTCTTTCGTATACAATAAATTTTCAGGAACATTCATTTTAAGATAGTTTTAGATAATAATTTGAATTCATTTCTGACTTCAGTCAGGGCAACCAAAAGTAAATCTTTTTTTATTTAAATTTATTGACAAATGACATTTTTGAGTTTGTTTGTAATAATCTTTTCAGTGGGGAAAAATATTTCCAGTCTCATCCAGTGTAATCAAATCTCTTTTACTTTCCTCTTCAATACAATTCCTGTAATCGGATCAAGCTGGATCCGTATTTTTTTATTGATACTTTTATACGAAACACTCTCAGGAGAAAGGATATTTTCAAATTCTCCATCTGCTTTTACCGGTACATCAACAGACCTAAGGCTGTCTGACCGGTTAAAAATAACAGCTATTTCATCATTACCCATCGTTCTGTCATAGGCAAGTATCATTTTCCTGTCATCAGCAATGGTGAACGAGAGATCACCATAAATCAGTACCTTATTATCTTTTCTCATTTTACAAAGCCTTTTATAGAATCTCAGTAATCCTGTATCTGCCTTTACAACATCAGCAGGCCGTTCTCTGGTTGGATCAAAATTGGCGTGTTCATCCTCATATGTAAGATCTTCCCAGATCATAGGCTTTCTGCAATCCGGATCATCGGCACCCCACATTCCAACCTCTTCCCCATACCATATCTGAGGAGCACCGATATAAGTAAACTGGTGAATAAGAAGAATTATTTGTTCCTTACGGGTTCGCAGATCCGGTTTATTGATTTTATAATCAGGATTATCGGATGGCTTTGCCTTGTATTTGTACATCGTTTTGTTGAACAATGAAGTAGACAGCCTTGGAGTATCATGTGTAGATGGTACATTCATCATAGCCCGGAGGTTATCGATGCTAATACCTGTATTGATCCTGTTTATTTCGCTGACAAACTCCGTGGGCTTCAAAACAGGTTCTGCCTGTCCGAAAAAACCTCTTGCTATCCTGTACCACCTGTAATTCATTATTGCATCGTACTGATCACCTTCTAAATAAATCTTCGGATTAAAAAGTTTGTCAGGCCATTCCAGCCACCATATTTCACCAACAAGATATGCATTGGGATTTACAGAACGAACAACTTTTCTGTACTCACGCCAAAATCCCATTGGGATCTCTCCTGCTACATCGAGCCTGAATCCATCGACCCCGTCTGATGTGTTTCCGTCTCCATCCGGATCGAGCCACCTCTTTGTGACGTTGAAAATATGCTGTTTCAATGACTCGGAGTGAAAATTGCCTTCAAAAGGCATTACCTTATTATCAGGAGGAATTATATCTTTCTTAAATACAGGCATATATGGATTATTACCGCCCCATCCTTCATACTTGAATACATTCTTTTTAGCAGCTGTATCATTAAACTGAATTATATTATACCACCCGGCATATTTTGAATTCTTCCCGTTTTTTCTGACATCATTCAATGCCCAGAATGTCTTCCCTGTATGATTCCACGAGTAATCCATAATGACTCTTATACCTCTTTTGTGAAATTCCTTAACAACTTTCAGAAAAAGCTTATCAGCGGAAGTCCACCTCCATGTTGCAGGATCATCATGTATTTCTGAATCCATAATCGCGGCATCACCCTTTGGGTCAGGGCCAAAATTTCTGTCTATATGTGCATAGTTTCTCGCGTCATATTTATGCAAGGAGGGAGAATCGTTAAGCGGATTAAAATATATAGCTGTAACACCAAGTGACTGGATATAATCCATTTCATCGAGTACACCCTGCAGATCACCACCATATCTGCGGGCCTGAATTTTTGAATAGAATCCTTTCGCTTTAACGCTGTCGAGCCATGGCTCATGTGAATACAAGTCGTGTCCCCAGGGTGTGATCTTCCAGTTGGACGGCAACTTTTCGGGATAAGAACCAGCCATATCGCTAGGAGTCGGATCATTACCAGGGTCTCCATTACGGAAACGCTCGACAAAAATCTGGTACCATATTGCTTCTTTGGCCCATGTGGGAACGGAAGCAAGAGATTTGTCAACAGAAGTTATTCTTTTGATTTGCATCGGCACATATCCAGTCAGAAGCAAAGCAATGAAAAAAATCAACAATATATTGCAAGTTTTTAAACTCTTCAATTTATCCTTTTTTACTTCACTTTGACTATTGAAGTTGTTTAGTTACACAGAGGTAACACAGTGTTTCCCAGAGTCAGGCCTTTTCTCAGTGTAACTCCGTGCTTCTTTGAGGTTCTCTGTTACAGTTCTTATTTTCTTACCAATACTTTATATCCCCATGGTTCGAGTTTCAGGGAATCGGCAAAAGGCAAAACTGCTTTCGTACCGGTAAAATAATCTGTATAATTTCCCTCAAAGAACACGAGTTACACTGAGAAAAGGCCTGACTCTGGATTTGCTCTGTTGCTCTCTGTAACTAAACAACTTCAATAGTCAAAGTGAAGTGAAAAGGATAAATTGAAGAGTTTAAAAACTTGCAATATATTGTTGATTTTTTTCATTGCTTTGCTTATGTGCCGATGCCAATCAAAAGAATAACTTCTGTTGACAAATCTCTTGCTTCCGTTCCCACATGGGCCAGAAGCAATATGGTACCAGAATTTTGTCGAGCACTTCCCGAATGCGGTGATCCGACTCCTAGCGATATCGGTCAGATGAAAAGTTGCCGTCCGACTGGAACAGCCCTAGGGACACGACTTGTATTCACATGAGCCATGGGCCTCGACAGCGTTAAAGCGAAAGGATTCTATTCGAAACTTGGGCCCAGATATGGTGGTGATGCCTCGATGAAATGGATTATATCCAGTCACTTGGTGTTACGGCCTCTATTTTAATCCGCTTAACGATTCTCCTCCTTCGTAAAAATATGACGCGAGAAACTATGCACATATAGACAGAAATTTTGGCCCTGACCCAAAAGGTGATGCCGCGATTATCAATTCAGAAATACATGATGATCCTGCAATCATGGAGGTGGACTTCCGCTGATTGAAGCTTTCTCCTGAAGAGTTCTTAAGGGAGGTTACTTCACAAAAGAGGTATAAGAGTCATTATGGATTACTCGTGCAATAATACAGGGAAGACATTCTGGGCATTGAATGATGTCAGAACAAACGGGAAGAATTCAAAATACTACTACCAGGTGGTCATAATATAAATTCAGTTTAATGATACAGCTGCTAGAAAAGAATGTATTCAATTATGAAGGATGGGGCGTGTAATAATCCATATATGCCTGTACTTAAGAAAGATATAATTCCTCCTGATAATAAGGTAATGCCTTTTAAAGGCGTTTCACTCCGAGTGATTGAAACAGCATATTTTCAACGTCACAAAGAGGTGGCTCGATCCGGATGGAGACGGAAACACATCGGACGAGATCGATGGATTCAGGCTCGATGTAGCAGGAGAGATCCCAATGGGATTTTGGTGTGAGTACAGAAAAGTTGTTCGTTCTGTAAATCCCAATGCATTATCTTGTTGGTGAAATATCATGGCTGGAATGGCCTGACAAACTTTTTAATCCGAAGATTTATTAGAAGTTGATGAGTACAATGCAATAATGAATTACAGGTGGTACAGGATAGCAAGAGGTTTTTTCGGACAGGCAGAACCTGTTTTTTGAAGCCCACGGAGTTTGTCAGTGAAATAAACAGGATCAATACAGGTATTAGCATCGATAACCTCCGGGCTATAATAATGTACCATCTACACATGATACTCCAAGGCTGTCTACTTCATTGTTCAACAAAACGATGTACAAATACAAGGCAAAGCCATCCGATAATCCTGATTATAAAATCAATAAACCGGATTGCGAACCCGTAAGGAACAAATAAGTCTCTTATTCACCAGTTTACTTATATCGGTGCTCCTCAAATATGGTATGGGGAAGAGGTTGGAATGTGGGGTGCCGATGATCGGATTGCAGAAAGCCTATGATTTGGGAAGATCTTACATATGAGGATGAACACGCCATTTTTGATCCAACCAGAGAACGGCCTGCTGATGTTGTAAAGGCAGATACAGGATTACTGAGATTCTATAAAAGGCTTTGTAAAATGAGAAAAGATAATAAGGTACTGATTTATGGTGATCTCTCGTTCACCATTGCTGATGACAGGAAAATGATACTTGCCTATGACAGAACGATGGGTAATGATGAAATAGCTGTTATTTTTAACCGGTCAGACAGCCTTAGGTCTTGATGTACCGGTAAAAGCAGATGGAGAATTTGAAAATATCCTTTCTCCTGAGAGTGTTTCGTATAAAAGTATCAATAAAAAAATACGGATCCAGCTTGATCCGATTACAGGAATTGTATTGAAGAGGAAAGTAAAAGAGATTTGATTACACTGGATGAGACTGGAAATATTTTTCCCCACTGAAAAGATTATTACAAACAAACTCAAAAATGTCATTTGTCAATAAATTTAAATAGAAAATAATTTATTTTGGTTGCCCTGACTGAAGTCAGAAATGAATTCAAATTATTATCTAAAACTATCTTAAAAGAATGTTCCTGAAAATTTATTGATAAAAGACCATGAGTGGCTTCATAGGAAGCGATGGTTATGTTGGAATAACTGATTTTGCTCAGGGTGAGCTCGGTGATATCGTTTTCATTGAGATCGAAACGGTTGGTGAAACACTTAAAAAGGAAGAGGTATTTGGTACAATTGAAGCTGTAAAAACAGTTTCCGACATGTTTATCCCTGTCAGTGGTGAGATCCTTGAAATGAATCCTTTACTTGAGGATCGCCTGATGCAGTTAATAAAGATCCCTATGGAAATGGGTGGATGGTAAAAATTAAGATTACCATTCTTTCTGAGGTCAATCTGTTGCTTTCGGCAGAAAAATACAAAGCTCTTTTATAAAAAGTTCAACCGCAAAGAACACGAAGCCCGCTAAAAGCTTATTTTTTGTATTTCTTTGTGACCTTTGCGGGTAATTTTTTTAAAGAGTCTTTTGACTTCGAATTCCTGGTAGCCTTCGATTATATCACCCGTTTTATGTCGTTGAAATTATGGATATTAAGTCCGCATTGATATCCGCCTACCACCTCTTTCACATCGT